>WFSH01000186.1 GCA_015486145.1 Mesoaciditogaceae bacterium | reverse complement strand
CCTCTCAGATAAAGCGTTTTGGATTGCTCAACGGTGATATAATTTCAGGACAAACGAGATCTCCAAAAGAAGGGGAGAAATTTTTTGCACTTTTGAGAATAGAGGCTATAAACTACAAACCTGTTGAGTTCTCAAGTGATCGAGTGTATTTTGAAAACCTCACACCCTTGTACCCGCAAGAACGCTTTGTGCTTGAAACCCAATCCAACATAATGGATACGAGGCTCATAGACATATTTTCTCCAATTGGAAAGGGTCAAAGAGGATTGATCGTGGCTCCACCCAAAGCCGGAAAAACCACAATACTGAAACACATTGCAAATGGCATCGCAAAAAATCACCCCGAGACTAAAAGAATGGTTCTGCTGATAGACGAAAGGCCTGAGGAAGTTACCGATATGAAGAGGTCTGTCGATGCGGAAGTCATAGCAGCTCCATTTGACATGCCTGCTGACAAACAGATAAGGATAGCTGAACTGGCCATTGAAAAAGCGAAGAGACTCGCGGAATTTCGCTATGATGTGGTGATACTTCTTGACAGTATTACCCGTTTGGCAAGGGCGTACAACCTTTACCTTCCACCTTCGGGGAAACTTTTGTCTGGGGGAGTCGACGCGTCGGCTCTGTACAAGCCCAAACGTTTTTTTGGGGCCGCCCGTAACATAGAAGAAGGTGGCAGTCTTACAATAATAGCAACTGCTTTGATCGAAACGGGTTCAAAGATGGATGACGTTATTTTTGAAGAATTCAAAGGCACTGGCAATATGGAATTGGTGCTTTCAAGACAGCTTTCAAACAAAAGGATATTTCCAGCCATAGATTTGAATCTCTCAGGTACCAGGAAAGAAGAGTTGCTTCTCGACGAAAAAACCCTTAAGAACGTGTGGGTTTTGAGAAGATTTTTGAGTTCAATGACCCCGGAGGAAGCTTTGACCTTAATAGTTGGAAAACTCAGCGGCACGAAGGACAACGAAGAATTTTTTGATCTTCTTAAAAACGAAAAATCCATTCGTTAAATTGCAAAACTCGCATTTGCAAAACAAGAATGGCCCGAAGGCCATCCTTGTGTAAGGGTAAATGGTGTTTACCCAAATTATGGGTATATTCCACGTTTTCTTGTGGCGTATGCCACTCGTTCGGTAGCCACTATGTAAGCTGCCGTTCTCATATCCGTGGAATATTTTTCCTTCGTTTTCCAGGTTTCATCAAAAGCTTTGTCCATCATTTCTTCGAGAGCAGAATTTACCTGTGTTTTCTTCCAGAAGAAGGATTGAAGATCTTGAACCCACTCGAAATACGAAACTGTAACGCCACCAGCGTTGGCTAAAATATCCGGGACTATGAGAACACCCCTCTCGTTGAGGATTTCATCTGCACCCTCTGCCAGAGGACCGTTGGCGCCTTCAACTATGATCTTTGCCTTGATCTCCTTTGCAATTTCAGGTGTGATCGAATTCTCAAGCGCGGCTGGGATGAAAACATCCACATCCATTGTTTTAAGATCGTGGTTACTCATCTTTGACTGAGCTTTGGGATAATCGGCGATGGTACCGTGTTCGACTTTGTACTTCATAAGTTCTTCAGCGTCAAAACCGTTTGGGTTGTACACGGCGCCTTTGCTGTCACTCACCGCGACTATTTTTGCTCCCTTTTCTTTTGAGAGCAACAAAGCCGCGTATTGTCCCACATTTCCAAATCCTTCGATGGCGACCGTTGCGTTTTTTATGTCCATTCCTTTCGCTTTGGCTGCAAGGGCGGTAACCTCCGAAACTCCTCTTCCTGTGGCTTCCGTCCTTCCCTGAGAGCCGCCGAGTCCGACTGGCTTACCCGTTACAACTCCCATGGAAGAATACCCCACGTTCATGGAATAGGTATCCATAAACCACGCCATAATATCGGGAGTCGTGTTCACATCTGGCGCCGGTATGTCTCTATCTGGGCCAACTATGATGGATATCTCAGAGAAAAATCTTCGCGAAACGCGTTCCAGTTCTTTTTTCGAGTACTTCTTAGGGTCGATCTCGATTCCACCCTTTGCACCACCATAAGGTAGTCCCATAACCGCACACTTAAACGTCATCCAAAACGCCAAACTCTTCACTTCATCGAGCGAGACATTCGGATGGTAACGCACGCCTCCCTTTGCCGGTCCAAGTGCCACATTGTGTTGGACACGATAACCTGTAAACACCTCTACGGAATCATCATCCATCGTAACGGGAAATTCCACGATCAACTGTCGTTTCGGATGCTCCAGGATTTTTCGTATTCCAGGATCCAAATTCATCAGATCCGCGGCCTTTCCAAACTTGTTAAGTGCTGACTCGTAAGTGCTTCCCATTTTGCTTCCTCCTTCTTTGAAAGATATAGACATATTATTGATCATGAATTCTAAAATGTCAATAGGTGAAAATGATAACATATCAAATTAGAAATCAAATTCTGAAAAAATTTATATTCCTTTACGTTTTATGACCACAACATTCGTATGTAAAAGATGTATTAATGACACGTCATGTTTGGAAGTAATTTTTCTTTCAACTGCCGTGTTAAGAACGATTGGTGGTATAATTTTTGAGGAAAAGAGGAATTTCGGACAATTTTTGAAAATGTGTTGACAGATTTGCATTTGAGGCGTATAATACTTAAATGATTTAACCTCTGTATTCGCCCGCAGGGGGGAGAAAGATATTTTGAAAGGAGGTGTATCCTGGTACTCACTTGTAGAGACCAGGAGTGCCCATGACAAAAGGGAGATTGGGTTTACTCCTTCTATCGGTGGTAGTTGTAGCTTTTGCACTTTCAGGCTGTTTTTTGCTACCACGGGTGGAAGATCACACGCCACCAGCAATAGGTATATCTCCGTCGCCACCAGTGGCGTATTCTGGACAGGATTTTAGTTTCAGTGTGACCGCAAACGATCCGTCTGGGATATATTACATTGCCGCTACGTTTAACGGAAAGACCGAAAGAGCAACTTCGGTAAACTCAGCGACGTTCAATTTTATGGCGCCGGTTGTTGGAAAGGCGACGACATACCCACTAAAAGTCACGGCCGTCGACAACAGCAAATATCATAATTCGAAAACCCAGACTTACAATGTCACCGTTTGGCCGCTTACAACTGGAACGGTAACGTATGCAGTTACGTTGAACAAGCCTAACGCCATTTATACCTATCCAGCCACGGGAAATCAAGGAAATGTTCAGTTCATCATAAACGTGTTTGGTGGCGCAAACAATCTAAAGGGAGTTAACGTATTCGTTGATGGTGTGAGTATACCGGCGACGAAATACAGTTTCTCCACAACTGCCAAGGTGAAATCCAACGAAAGTGCGAGTGTGGCTTCGAGCCCAATAGAAGTTTCTTATGTGGCTTCTTATCCCATAATTGAGAAAAACGTTGGGCCACATCAATATTTCGTTGCTTTCTATTCAAAGAAAAATGGCAGTTTGATCGAACAATCAACCCCAGCTTGGTTCTACATCACCTATCCAGGTACACAAAAAGTGGAACTCGGTTCAGCCATACCACTTTACCATCCCAACTATGTGACTGGTAAAATCAGCATCACGGCAACGTTTACGGACTACACGTCAAATTACGAAGCATTCCTCGTCGATGGTACACCGTGGGCAACGTTGGTTAACAAACCGACAAAAGTTGTCAATCAAGGTTACACTTTCAACATAAACACGGCATCTATGACCGAAGGCCCTCACGTGTTTGAAGTTGTGGACAAATCTGTTACTGGCAAAGAGGTTGCAACTTCAGCGACTTATATTGTCGACAACACACCACCGGTTTTGAGGGCAACTTACAAAGGTATACCGTCAATAGGAAACAAGCTCTACGTTGGAATTTCTCCAACAACTTTTGATGTTTACGCGTACGACAAGTATTGGATGACTTCTGCTGCCACGTTTGGTACGCAGCCGTTCAGCCTTACGGAAAATGGAACTGCTGTGGTTAATGCTGCAGGTCTGCCAAACAATGCAACTGCACCGTTTACAGCGTGGGTCGAAGATTATGCCGATCATGCAGCTACTTTGACATTGACTATTGTTCATGATACAGTTCCTCCTGCTGTGCATTGGGCAAAGATTTCTGGACTTGCTACAGTTAACGGCGTTCCGGATTCGGCATCCACAACCATAACGATTGAGGCGAGTGTAACTGATACGAACCTCAAGAGCGTTGCCTTTGAATTGAATGGGCCAGAACATGGTTTGTGGAAAATGACGAAAAACGCGTCGGGGTTATGGGCTACGTCTGTTGATGTGGCTGGTATCCTTCCAGGCACATACCATGCAAGTGTCATCGCAACCGACCTTGCGCTTAACACGACGAATGTTCCCACGACGCCCGCGACCATCAACGTTTACAAGTCGTTGACGAACAACGTGTTTACGACTTCTCTAAAGACGACACCGTCGGCATCTGTGAACGGTTTCGTCAAGTCAGCGACGATCACTGTCAAGATCAATTCTGGTTGGATTTACGCGATAAAGAAACTTTACTTAATGAAAGCTACCACCGTTGCACATACGCTCATAGGTACGCCCGGATCGGCGACATATTACTTCACAAGTTTCAGTGGAACCGGCACGTATCACGTGGTCGTTGAGGAT
>WFSH01000185.1 GCA_015486145.1 Mesoaciditogaceae bacterium | reverse complement strand
ACCTTCGATGAAAGGTGCTTTTTCTTTATGATCCACCAAATATTGAATCCTTGACCGTAATTTCTGCATCCTTTTGTTTTTGGATCTATGGTTCTTGAGAATAGGATACGGGATTTTTTTCACTTTAAACTTTTACAGCAATTATTGTAGATCTTTGTCGTTTGAATCCGAATCTACATTGTGATATAATTAGTAATAGTCAATTAAATGTCTTGAAACATTTTAAGGAGGCGAGTATTTTAGATGGAGAAGCCCATCTTTCTAAGAGTGAAAGATAAGAATTACATGATAGATGAACGCGATCCTTTTTTCTTTTTAATTCGCGATCTTCTTTACGATGGAACATGGGAAGTATTTGCTGCAGAAATGCACACACATCCTGAGTATCTCGAAAGAATACATAAATTGGAAGATTTGGAAAGTGAAGTTGGTAAGATCTCGGGTTCGCTTCTCTTGCCCATATCGGTTGACGAATTGCTGGAATACTTTGAAGAATTGAATTTGAAGCCGTCCGAACTCTGGCATGGGGTACCGGACGGTTTTTACGAATTGGCTCAAGACAAAGCAGAAAATGAAAGTTTGAGTGAGGCTATAAAATTGGTGGATGTTGTGATCGAAACGTGGCCGGAATACGCAAAAGCCTACGAACTTAAGGGTTCATTTTTGACCGAGATGGGCAAATTAGAAGATGGAATTGAGTTTTTGAAACGTGCCATAAATATGGATCCAGGTCTTGTCGAGGCTTATGCAGAACTCGGTCAAGCTTTCTACAATCTTGAGGATTACGAAGAGGCTATAAAATATTGGCAAAAAGAGCTTGAATACACTCCACACGATAAATTTGCTTATTTCATGATCGCCGATGCCTATAGGAAGATGGGTAAAGTTGGAAGTGCTTTGGAAACGTTAAAAAGGTTTTCTAGCGAAGATAAGAAGAACATTCTCGTACGTTATGAGTTGATGCAACTTTACGAACAACTTGGTGATTATGACAGTGCCAAAGATTACGAAAATCAAATTTTGAACATGGTTCCATATTATCCTGGTGATGTGGAACCGTGGGCCAAGGTGTTCTTCAAAAATGGGAGATACGAAGATGTGGTAAATGTGGTGGAAGAGCACATTCAAAAATATCCAATTGATGGTCATTTTAAACTGCTACTTGTGGTTCCTTACGCGAAACTCGGAAATTATGAAAAAGCCAGGAAAATTCTTGAAGAATTCAAAAATCAAAAAGACTGGTACTTTTACGGTAAGAAAGAACTTTTTGAGAACAATCTAAGCAAAAGAGAATTGGCTTTGTGTGGAATAGAATGATAATAGCGCCCATTGCCGTGGTTTTTGGTTTGGTGATGGGCAGTTTTTACAACGTGTTAATATACAGACTACCGCGAAAAATTTCCATCATCAATCCTAAATGGTCTTTTTGCCCGGTATGTAATCATACATTGACGTGGAAGGATAATGTTCCCATTTTGAGTTATGTCTTACTCAAGGGAAAGTGTCGTTATTGTGGTGCACATATTTCTTTGCGTTATCCCATTGTGGAGGCTTTAACTGCTTCTCTTTTTTTTGTGTCCGTCTATTTAACCAATAACGTGGTAAATCTCATGGCTCTTTGGATGTTATTTTCTGCCGGATTGGTTGCTGGGGCAATTGATTTCGAATATATGCTGATTCCGGATTCCATGGTGATAGTTACCGCCATTGGAGGGGGACTTTGGTCATGGAATCATGGCCATTTGTTTTTATCACTTATAACAGCTGCTTTTGCCTTTGGAGCGT
Source organism: Mesoaciditogaceae bacterium (assembly GCA_015486145.1). Lineage (GTDB taxonomy): Bacteria > Thermotogota > Thermotogae > Mesoaciditogales > Mesoaciditogaceae > WFSH01. The sequence continues at coordinate 1,872 of WFSH01000185.1, read as the reverse complement.
TTCTCTTGATTTATCTCATTTCGAAGAATGGTATGGGGTTTGGGGATGTGGAGTATTTTGGGGCACTTGCGCTCTTCCTTACGCCATTTTCTGCGGTAATAGCCGTACTTTTGGCTTCGATAAGCGCACTTGTTTTTGTCATACCCATGCTTTTCAATCACACGGCAAATAGAAAAACACGCGTGCCATTTGGTCCCTTTTTAGCAATAGGAACCTCGATATCGATCTTTCTGAATTTTCATATATGACTGGAGGTGTATTTCGTTCATGGATGTCAAATTTGAAGTGGTGAAAATGGTGTATCCAGAAAATACGAATATAGTGGTTGGGCAAACGCATTTCATAAAGACAATTGAGGATCTGTATGAAGTGATGGCAACCGCCTCACCAAATTCGAAGTTTGGAATAGCCTTTAACGAAGCATCTGGTCCATGTCTCATTCGTCATGACGGTAATGACGAAGAGCTTGAAAGATACGCGATAGAAAATGCCCAACGCATAGGAGCCGGTCACGTTTTTGTCTTGATCATGCGTGACATATATCCAATAAGCGTGTTGAATGCCATAAAGTCTACTCAAGAAATCTGTACGGTTTACGCGGCAACGGCAAATCCACTGGAAGTGGTAGTGGTCATCACTGAGCAAGGGCGCGGAGTAATTAGCGTTGTAGATGGATTTCCCCCCAAAGGTATTGAAAAAGACGAGGATATTTCCAAGAGAAAATCTTTACTCAGGCAAACGATAAAATACAAACGTTAAAAACCCACATTACTGAGGCACGTGATTCGTGCCTTTTTGATTGGTGCAAGCTAAAATCCTCCTCTACCACCTCCTCCAAATCCTCCACCAACGTCTCCTCCAAAACCGCCGACATCTCCTCCACTTGATGTTTCCACAGAATTTACCATTGCATAATACGGAAGACGAGAAATTGAAGAATACCAATACATGCCCGTCCACGCGGGATACAAGTTGGATTCATTCATAATTTTCGGATTGACTTCTTTTATCGATTTAATGACTTCTTTGGCTATTCCAAGAGATGTACCGTATATAAGGTATTGATCCCAAAGCACCACGGATTCCGGTGGTTTTTCTTTTATCAGCGAATAATCTTTCAAATACTTTTCAAAATTTTTCCACCTGAGAAAATATTCTCGCCCAATTTTGGTCCACTTTCCAAATACATCTTTGGGAAGCACAAGCATTATCCATGCGGTTATCCAATTAACAAGCACAACTGATGAAAACAAGTACAGCAAATGGGGATAAGCTCTGCCATCCAACACCATCCACGCTAATATAGATAGTGGAAGAACTATCAACACGAGTATTGCTAAAGTTTTGGCTATTACATTTCCATAAGTGAGAATGTAGTTTTTTGATTCTGCAGAAACGGCTATTTGAGACTTCCACGTATCGTAAGAGGATAGAAATCTCTTAGAAAAAGCAATATCGCTTTTCATGGATTGTTTCAATTGTTCAGGATCGAACACACCTTCAACTGAGAATGGTTTTATAACCGTTTCCAAAAGTAATTTTTCAGATTCATCGAGGGGTTTGTCGCTTTTGTTGTTCAACTTAAACGTATTTCCATCAGCAAAAGATAGGTGGCCTTTATCAACGAGGCTGAGAATGGTTGCGGCAAACGCGTCTGAATCTGGACTAGAAACTATCCTTTTTACGATGGAATTGACGAGTGCAGGAGGGTCTTTGTAAGGAATTTCACGTTCGTATTCGGAATGCAAATTCACCTTTGGCTCTACACCAAAAAAATAAAAGCTTCCGAATGGAATGACAATCGTGAGAATCAGCAAAACCAAACCAACGATCCATATCCATCTTGTCTTTCCAGAATAAGCGTGTTCGATT
>WFSH01000184.1 GCA_015486145.1 Mesoaciditogaceae bacterium | reverse complement strand
TTGGACCTATCAACGCGAAGCACTCACCATTTTTCACATCAAAGGATATGGAATCTACGGCAATTGTGGATTTAAAGCGTTTTTTTAATTTTTCAACTTCTATGGCGTTCAATCTGCATTCCTCCCACGTACCAAGACAGCACTTAACAAATTTCAAGAGATCAACGCAACGTGCACATCCATAACGTTTGTACCAGTTGGCCCGGTAACGATCAAATCCCCGAGTTTTTCAAAGAAATGAAAAGAATCGTTTTCGTTCAGGAACTTTTGGTAATTCATATCCATGCTTTTGGCCCTTTCTAAGCTTGTACCATCAACAATTGCGCCGGCTGCGGAAGAATTTCCATCTATTCCATCGGTGCCAAATGATAAGAAAACCACGTGTTTCTTTGCCACTATCGGAACCATTGAAAGACACATCTCTTGATTTCGACCACCCTTGCCATTTCCGTTAACGGTTACCGTTGTCTCACCACCACTTATGACGGCGATCGGCGGACGGAAGTCCGTGTGCCCACCTTCTATCTCTTTGTACATCCCACCCAGAGCTTTTGCAACCTCTCGTGATTCACCCTGAATGGCAGAGCCGAGATACAAAGTTTTGTATCCTTTGCTTTGTACAAATTCTTTTGCAGCCATACAAGCATCTCGATTTGACGCAACGATCACGTGTTTCACTTTTTTTCTCTTTGGTTTCTCTTTGTTATTGGCTATAGCCGCTCTAATGGAGCGAGAAATTTCGATACCGTATTTCTCAAAAATTTCAAAAACCTTCTCCGGTTGTACGTCTTGCGAAAAGGTTGGCCCGGAAGCTATTATTCCCAGATCATCTCCAACCACATCGGACATGATAAAAGAAATCATGTGGGCACGGGTAAAATTCGGAAGTTTTCCGCCCTTTATAAAAGAAAGAGATTTTCTCACAAGATTCAATTCTTCAATACTCGCTCCTGAATTCATAAGAGATTTGGTGATGTTTTTCAAGGTTTTGAGATCCACCTTCGGATACTCAAAAAGGGCCGATCCACCTCCAGATATTGCAACGATCACGAGATCATCTTCCCGTGCCTCTTCGATCATCTCAATCGCACGTTTGGCACTCTCCACACTCTTTTGATTGGGAAAAGGATGCCCACCTTTTATGTATTCGATGTTGTGCTCGTCGAGTTGATCCACATCTTCATTCGTTACCACGATGCCTCTTTCAATTTCGAAGTTATCCCTGATGGCCATTGACATTTTTAGACTTGATTTTCCAAACGCCAAAAGGTACAATTTACCAGCAGGTTTCTCGAGATTTCTGAGATTTTCTACGGTTCTTTCATAAGGATCTATCGATTTGAGCACGTGTGAAACGAGATCTTGTGAAAACTTTCGGATATTTTCAATTGAAATCGTGATACACCTTCCTTAAAGGCACAATTTCAAAATTTCCTTGACATCTGAGGGTTGAAGCTTTTTCAATCTTCCAAATGGGGTCCTCATTGCCGCATTCTCGACGATCTTATCGATATCCTTTGACGGTATGTTCAGATCAGATAAAGAAACTGGAAGACCTATGCTTTTGTACCAGCTTTTTAAACGTTCTATGCCAACGATTGCGGCTTTTTCTTGATCGGTCTCATCGATGCCAAAAACCGTGTTGGCAAATCTCGCAAACTTTTCAACGTCTACTCTGTAAACGTATCTCATCCATGCCGGCACGATCACGGCAAGTCCAGAACCGTGCGCCACGTCGTAGAGTGCACTCAAAGAGTGCTCTATCGCGTGGCTTGACCAGTCGCCACCGCTTCTGCCCGTACCGTTTATCCCATTCAGCGCAAGCGTCGCACTCCACACAAAATTGGCTCTGGCATCGTAATCGTTGGGATCTTTCATAAGGGCATTTGTGCAGTCTATAACCGTTCTCACGATTCCTTCCGAAATTTCATCCATGATCTGAACGTTCTTTGTACCATCAAAATAAAGTTCGAAAACGTGTGATATTATATCGGATGCCCCATTTGCAGTTTGTATGGGTGGAAGTGAACCTTGAACACTTGGATCGAGTATTGAAACCCTTGGGTAACTCTTTTCAGTCCAAAAGGAAAATTTTTGTTTTGTCTCTTCGTTGGTTATGACAGCACCTCCGTTCATCTCTGAACCGGTTGCGGAAATAGTCAAAACAACGTAGATCGGGAGGGATTTCTTTGCCTTGTACTTCCCAATGAAGGCGTCCCAAATATCTCCATCTCGGTAAAAACCAGCGGCGATCGTTTTTGAAGTGTCGATCACGCTTCCACCACCTACGGCGACTATTCCGTCAACGTGTGCTTCCTTTGCCAAGTTTATACCTTCGTTCACCTTACTTAAAACGGGATTGGGTTTGATGCCGGAAAGTTCCACAAATTCTATGTTTTGCGCTTTTAAAGATTTGGTGACCTGATCGTAGACACCATTCCTTTTAATACTTCCCTTGCCGTACACCAACAAAACTCTTTTGGATGTGCTTTTTACCTCTTCACCTATTTGGGATATTTTCCCTTTACCAAATACAATCTTCGTCGGATTGTGAAAGACAAAGTCTTTCATGTGTGTCACCTCCCGCAAAATTACGAGTTTCCATAATTTTTAATCGTCTCGTCTAATTTGGCCAACAAGGACTCGAGATTTTCTCCATCCACTGGATAAGAAGCGATGGCGTGCTTTAAGTTCACGTCATATTTAAAGGTTTTAACCTTTGAAGCGATGCCTTTCCATTTTACCATGGCATCTGGTTTTCTCATTCCCACAAAACAGAGTAAAAATTCATCTTCTCCGTACCTACACGCTATGTCTGTGATTCTCGAATTTGACGTGATGGATTTTGCGACAAACTTCAGCAACACATCACCGTTAAAATGACCGTATTTGTCGTTGAATTCTTTCATACCGTCGATATCCATCATGATCAAAGTCATAAAACTGTTCTCTCTTTTGGCACGCAATATCTCACGGATGGCAAGTCTTTCAAACTCCTGACGCGTAAGTAAACCGGTTAACGAATCGTATCTCGCTGACAGATCGCTCTTCTCTGCCAGCTCCTGCATGGAAATAAAAGATGTTATGTAATACAACAACATTTTGACCATTTCACGAAGTCTCTCATTCATCATAAATCTGTCAAAATTAACCACAAATTTTACCTTTTCCGAATCTGTTTTCAGTTCAACGTGCATGTTGTTGTCCAACACACGTTCGAAATTGAATTCGTTAACGGTTCCAAGATATATAGTGAGATCTCTGTATCTCACTCCCAGTCCGTTCACCGCTTTTGAAAAATCCAGCATCCTTCTGAGTGCTATTTTTAGCGCACTCTCAAGATCCTTTCTCTTGCCTTTGACGTCGTTGAAGAGAATTGAAAATTCCACTAGCAAATTGCTCACGTTGGTGAGTTCCGAATTTGTCTCGGTCAGACTTTCAACTATTTCTCCATACTCACGAGATCTCTTTTCAACTTCGTCCACGAGGGCGTTGTACTTGTTAACTATGAAATTGTTTTCGGATTTGGCCATCTCGTATTTTTTGAAAGTTTTGAGTCCATTGATGAAATTTGCAAACTTCAAGATGGGAACAACCTTTTTTCTGTAATCCATGTAAAACAAGGCGTACGATATTAAGAATGCCGCAAAAAGCAGAATTAGATAGATGAATTGGATTTTTAGAATCGAAAACAAAAATGGGTAAAAAGACGTTTCAAACACGAGATCGTATTTGCCAAAGTTCGTGTCTTTCACGTTCAAAATGGATCCGTTTTTTATAAACATGTGAATTTTCTTATGTGCGATAAGGGATGTGAAATTTTTCCAAATTGGAGTACCGGACAAACTCACTCCAAATCCGGTACCATCGACTAAAAAAACTTTGGAATTTTTGATTTTTTCTAAAGTAGATGGAAATACCTGAGCAATGGCTATGTACTTCCCATCTATGGTTTTAGATGCTATGGTGATCGAGGGAACGTTGTTTTTGTCGTGTAAAAGTGATATGTATTTGCCTTTTAAGGAGACAAATTTGTAAATATTTGAGTATTTGTAACTCGTTTTTGAGTTGAGTGTTCCATAGGAAGAAACGACATCCCCTTCCAAATTCACCAACGCCACTCCTCTTATTTCGTTCGTAAGATGGGGAGTGAAAGGTGTAAGACGAAAAGAGGATATCACGTTGAGAAAATTTGCAAACTCGTTTGAAAAGTATTTTGCCGTTGAACTTTGAACTTTGTTCAAATCGTGAATACGATAATTGTAAACAACGTACGTTTCTCCACATATCAACAGGAATAGCGCACTCAAAACCAACGGTACCGTAACTTTGGGCTTCATCTTTTTCCTCCAAATGTCCAAACGAGTTTGAAATTCAAAGGCGATACCCTGTAGAAGTATATCGGTGAATTCACGCATTTTCCTCTGAATGAGAAATCTCCTCTTTCTCCAATAAATATGTGGCTTTGAAGAAAATTGTAAACCCGTTTTGGAGAAATTCGGTTCTTTGCAAGAGTGTACGCCACCATCACGGCATCGTGAGCCAAAATGGCAGTTGGGGTGACTTGTAAGTCTAGATC
>WFSH01000183.1 GCA_015486145.1 Mesoaciditogaceae bacterium | reverse complement strand
ATTTAGACTTAAAGTCAGAAGGTTTTGTGCAATTCAAAGAATATTTGAGAAATTACGTGGATTCCAAACATTTTGAAACTCTCTCTGAACAAACAGAAAAGCTTGAGAGTGACCTTTCTGAGATCAAATACTCCATATTCATCAAAGAAAATAAAGTCAGAGTTCAAAAGTACGAATCTGAGAAAAATTATGCTGATGAAGTTTTGGAAACATTTGAGAAATTCAAACAAGGCTCAACAAAAGATTACAGAATAAGTTTTGATGAAACCATAGATATGAACCATGTTGAAGGGAAAATACTTGAGTTCGTTGCACAACTGTACGCAGATACGTTCTCTGAACTGGATACTTATTGTGTTCAAAACGCAAATTATATGGATAAAGTCATATCAAGATTTGACAGAGAAATACAATTTTACGTCTCTTATCTTGAATACATCACACCGTTAAAAAAGCTGGGATTGAATTTTTGCTATCCTGAGATTTCCACTTCAAAAGATGAGATCTACGATCACGGGGGTTTTGACCTGGCACTTGCACACAAATTGGCTGATGAAAACTCTCGAGTCGTATGCAACGATTTTCATCTCAAAGGGAAAGAACGAATCTTCGTTGTAACTGGGCCAAATCAAGGCGGCAAAACAACTTTTGCTCGCACCTTTGGGCAACTGCATTATCTCTCGAAAATAGGCTGTCCCGTTCCCGGAAGTGAGGCCAGATTGTTCCGTTATGATGAGATTTTTACGCATTTTGAAAGGGAGGAACACATAAACAGTCTTCGTGGGAAATTGGAAGACGATCTCGTGAGAATTCAGCGTATTTTGAATAGAGCTACACCCAACAGTATCATCATAATGAATGAGATTTTTTCTTCCACCACGCTTGAAGACGCTTTGTTTCTTGGTAAAAAGATCTTGGAAGAAATAACAAAACTCGACTCACTTGCGATCTTGGTAACTTTCATGGATGAACTCTCCAGATTAAACGAAAAGGTTGTAAGCATGGTAAGCACGGTGGTCCCTGAAAAACCAGAAATTCGAACTTACAAAATCTTAAGAAAACCTTCCAACGGCCTTTCTTATGCCATATCTTTGGCAAAAAAACACCGGCTCACCTATGACCAATTGAAAGAGAGGATAAAAGAATGAAAGTTTTCTTGATGTTCAAAGATCGTGACTTTGATTTACATCAAAAACTACCTCCAAACGGGGAAGCGCTGATACAAGACTTGGAGTTGAACACGTTGTTCAACACCATGGCATTGGGAGACAACTTCCTGTTTAACGTGGCAAAAGTTGCAATTCTTTCGAGTTTAACCGATATTGAAACGATCCTGTACCGTCAAGATATACTCAAAGATTGTTTGAAAAATCCTTCCACTGTTAAGGACATGTACGATATCGCTGTAGAATCGATAGAATCCGTGAAAAAAACATTTTTTGGGTTCTTCAACAAATACATAGTGGGAATGCTTGACAGTTCAATACAAGCCATGAAGCTGCTCGTCGATACTTTGAAGAAACTCAGAAAAATCGCCGATGATCGTTCTGATGATTTTAATTCAGAAGGATTTAAAAGATTTTTTGGCATGATCGAGGAAGAACTAAGCGATGAATATTTTAAAATCATCGAGAGACATTTGAACACATTGGAGTTTCGTGATGGGGTGTTGATCAGCGCAGAACTTGGAAGGGGAAACAAGGGGAAAAACTATGTACTTCGTAAACCCAACCATGAAAAAAAGAGTTGGATAGGAAGAATTTTGCCTCAAAAAACACATGGGTACAGCTTTAGAATTGCCGATCGCGATGAAAATGGTGCAAAGGCTCTCTCTGAATTAAAGGAGAGAGGGCTTAACTCTGTGGCAAATGCTCTTACTCAATCTGTTAATCACATACTTGATTTCTTCAACATCCTTAGGACTGAGTTGGCTTTTTACATTGGAGCGTTGAATCTGCATGATCAACTCGTAAAAATCGAAGAACCAATTTGCTTTCCGTTACCCGTAAGCCATCTCAAACGTGAGCGTGTTTTTAAAGAGCTCTACGATCCCTGCCTCGCTCTGACTTTAAAACGAAAAATTGTCGGAAACGATCTTGAACTTAACAACAAAAATCTCTTCATAATCACAGGGGCAAACCAAGGAGGAAAATCAACTTTCTTACGCAGCGTGGGGTTATCACAGTTGATGATGCAATGCGGCATGTTCGCTCCGGCAAAATCTTTCTCAGCCAACGTTTGTAAAGGACTTTTCACACATTACAAACGCGAAGAAGACATCACGATGAAAAGCGGAAAATTTGACGAAGAGCTGAAAAGAATGAACGACATCGTTGAAAACCTAACTGCAAATTCTACCGTTTTATTCAATGAATCTTTTTCAGCTACCAACGAAATAGAAGGCTCGGAAATTGCAAGACAAATAGTTAGCGCTTTGTTAGAAAAACACATCGAAGTCTTTTTTGTTACCCATATGTACGAATTTGCACATGGTTTTTATGAAAAACAACTCAGAGATGCCGCTTTCTTAACAGCTGAAAGAAAGGAAAATGGTGATCGAACTTTCAAGATAATTGAAGGGAAACCACTCTCAACAAGTTATGGAAAAGATCTCTACGATAACATTTTCAAAAACAAAGCCACTGTTGATAAAGAAAAAGATGAGTACTCCAAAACTAAAATATAAAAAAGCTGCACAAAAGCCTTCAAATTCATTTTGCCATTTCGGAACCATATGAAGTATAATATCCTCGAGGTTCATGGCCAATGATATAGCAACACTTGCCTTCGAATAAAAACAGAACTTTTGTTCCAAAAGATGGGATAATGTAGGCAAGAATCCATTTTTGCAATTTAGAATTCCTGTTCATTGCGATAATACAAGGGGGTTTTGATTTGGCACTATTCGCTTTTTGGTGGCACATGGCTTTTCTCTCTTTCGCCTCCACCATGATAAACGCCAACACCGTGATACCGGCATATTTAGAAAAACTTTACAACTCTTCTTTCTTGATCGGAATAGTTTCTTCCATCCTTTTAGGACTCCCAAGTATTACACAATTGTTCTTCGCCAACTTCTTGAAAACCCGAAAATTTAAAAAGCCATACCTTATGGGAGGTATTTTGACCAGGGCATTTGCCATTTTCTTACTGGCTTTAACCACATTCTTCGTTTCTTACATTGGCATTTGGGGCATCGTTTTCATCATGATAGCCGTTACTCTGTTTGCAACTACAGGTTCATTTGCCGGTATTGCTTACGTTGATTTGCTTGGCAAGACCATTTCACGCGAAAAAAGATACTATTTTTTCCCGGTAAGACAAGCAATAGCGGGCGTTTTGTCTTTCGGCGCCGGGTTTGTCGTAAAATATCTGCTGAGCGGTTCGGACTTTTCACATAATTACGGTATTCTTTTCCTTGTATCCTCTGTTTCTCTTTCAATGGCTGTGATCTTCTTTTTCTTTTTGAAAGAACCAGAAAGTGAACCTCTACCAAAGACAAAAACTCTTAAAATGATCAAATCCATACCGATTTTTTTGAAAGATGAAAGACTCTTCTGGTACGTTGCAGTGGAAGTTTTGGGTGGATTCTATTTCATGGCACTTCCTTTTTTCGCCGTATACGCCATTCACAAATTTGGTGGAAATATTATCGGTAATTTACTCATATTTCAGGTAAGTGGGATGGTACTCTCAAATTTGTTTTGGGGATACATATCCAAAAAGCTTGGAAATGTTTCCATTGCGAGAATCGGAATACTCATAGCGATCATATCGGCCATTTCAACTCCTTTTCTTTCATCTGTTGCGTGGTATTATGCACTCTTCTTCGTCATAGGAACAACTTTGAGTGCTCGAGGCATATTCATGGATGCTTATCTTATAGAAATCGCACCCGAGAGGGAGCGAGTTATGTACATTGGAATAAGCGGAACTATGGGATTTGTTGGAGCACTCTTTCCAATATTGGGAGGAATATTGACAAAAAGTGTGGGATTTACCTTGGTTTTCAGCATAGCTGCAATTGGCTTGTCCGCAACTTTCTTGGCATCACTTAAGTTAAAGCCCAAAACCTAAAAAACAATCTGGCGGATGCTTCAAAAGGGGATACTTGTGATGATATACTTTAATAGAGGTGGTTTTCGATGAATGTGATGAAGAAACTTTTGTTTTTTATCTTTATACTTCTAATTTCGATAATTGCCTTTGGCATTGAATGGAAGTACGTTACAGATGTTGACATTGACATGCCCGTCGTAATTAAAAACATAGCCATACCTCTTCCCGTACCGATTCACAGCAAATTAATCATGAATGCACATGAAATAAAGGGGTTCAAAGGATTTAACGTGTTTCAACTTGGATATTATTTCAAAGAATACTTGTTACCTGTAAAGCCTAACACGTTTGACATGTATTTGAATTTTGGTACGGTCCTTTTTATGGTGCCTTATCTTGACTGGGGAATAGATTATATAAGTTCGTCAGGAGTCTACGTTGGATTGTATATACCGTTGGCATTTATACCTCTAAACTGTATCTATTCTTCACTTCAAATGAAACCATCTCCTCTTTTGGGGTTTAATTTTGGCTTTTTCCATTAGATGAATTGTCAAAATAAAAAGAACCGCGTTCTTCGTTGGAAAGGAGGGTTAAATGAACAAAAAGCTCAAAATAAAGCTCAGAGAAATTGCTGAAGCGATGATAGATGGCTCTGTTGAAGTTTCTTACTATATAGATACCCAGACGAACGAAATATTTCCGGTTTCCCCGTTTTTTGAGGACGATAAAGAAATTGAGAAATACGAATTCGACGATCGATATTTGTTAATTCCAAACATTCCGTCCTGGAAAATTTACAATTTCATGGTTGAATTCACTGAAACGGTTGAGGATCCCTCACTGAAAAAATTTTTGTCGATTGCCCTTGATGGCAAAGGCGCTTTTCATCGCTTTAGAAAAGTCCTTGATGAATATCCAGAGGAAAGAAACAGATGGTTTGATTTTGAATACGCCAAAGCTAAAAAAATCGCTCGTGAGTGGTTGAAAAGCGAAGAAATCGAGCTTTTGAAATAAGAAAATCTCTTTTCAACACTTTTCATTTACTCTATTAGAAAGTTCTAAACAAATCACTCATTGAGGATCAAAAAGTTTCCCTGGGTTCATGATACCAAGGGGATCTATGGTTTTTTTCAGAGATTTCATGAGCTCGTATTGTTTGTTTTTGGTTTTCTTGAGAAGTTCCTTTTTCACAAATCCTATTCCATGTTCTCCACTCACCGCTCCTCCCATTTTCGAAGCTTTTATGGCTATTTTAGAGAGTATCTCTTCGGACAGTTCTTTCCACTCTCCCAAATTCACATCTTTGGGTTTCATGGGAGCGGGATGAAGATTCCCATCAGCCGCATGACCCGCAACTGGAATTTGGACTTTGTATTCTTTTGAGATCTTGGCTATATACTCCATGATTTCAGGTATCTTAGATGTTGGAACAACAACATCTCCCGTAGGAGTGTGGGATTCAAATGCTTTTATTCCTTCAAGCCAATTTCTTCTTATCCTCCATATCTTTTCCGAATTGGTTCTGTTATCCGCCACAAACACATCCATTGCTTTTCCGTTCATCAAAGCTTTGCCGGCTTTTTCATATATACTTTCAAGTTCATCCCTGTCGTGTCCTTCGTATTGAACTATGAGATATGCGTCAGCTTTTTCTTGGTACGGTAAGCGAATGTTGTTATACTTAGAACCAAGAACAACCGAAGTGTCGTCTATAAACTCTACCGCACTTGGAAGCGTTTTGCTTTCCGTGATCAACGGCCCAACATTTGAAATAGCCGTATGAATATCTGGAAAGGGAACAAGCAGGTCCACAGTTTTTCCCGGAAGAGGAATGAGATTAAGAAAAATCTTCGTGAATACCGCGAGAGTTCCCTCGGAACCAACTAATAAGCGTACTATGTCATAGCCGCTCGAGTCCTTTCTGCGTTTCCCTCCAAATTGCACAATTTCTCCATTTGGCAAAACCGCTTCTATTCCCAACACATGATGAGCCGTGTTACCGTACTTTATAACTTTACTTCCACCGGCATTTGTGGCAACATTTCCACCGATAAAGCTCGTTTCCACACTCATCGGATATCCAGCATAGTACAATCCAAGCTCAGATACTTTCCGGCAAAGATCATTTGTTACGACGCCTGGTTCAGTTACAGCCACGAGATTCGTCTTGTCAATTTCAACGATTTTGTTCATCCTTTCGAATGAGATAACGATGCCTCCATAGATGGGAACAGAAGCACCGGCAAGTCCACTTCCAGCTCCCCGTGGCGTTACGGGAACATGTTCTGCACTTGCCAATTTCAAAACTTTGGAAATTTGTTCCGCATTTTCAGGCTTTAAAACGATTTCTGGCATGTGAGAATAATATTCCCCTCCTGTTTCATCGTGAGCATAATTCTCAAGAGCATCTTTGTCATCAAACACTACGGCATTGTTCCCCAAAATTTTTTTGAACTCTGTAACAAGTCTTGTTGTGATTTTGGCAAACTCAATCATTTTCATTCACCTCATCCGAAAGCTTTTTAATGAGTACAGGCAGTATTTCCAACGCGTCACCTACTATACCAAAATCCGCTACCTTGAATATCGCCGCATCGGGATCTTTGTTTATTGCCACAATTACTTCTGAAGACGACATTCCGGCAATGTGCTGAACCGCTCCAGAAATGCCCACAGCCATGTAAAATCTTGGACTCAAAGTTTTCCCGGAAAGTCCAACTTGGTGTGAATATGGAATCCAACCCATATCAACGGCAGCTCTGGATGCTCCAACGGCACCATTCAACTTTTTGGCCAGATCGTAGAGCATCTTGAAATTTTTTCCATCTTTTAATCCTTTGCCCCCAGAAATAACCACATCTGATTCTTGAATTGGTGAATCCACGCTTTTGTCTCTTTCAAACGATACCCACCGATATTTCGACTTATAGAATTCAGAAGGATAATTTTTCAAAATGATTTTCCCGTCTTTCTTCTCATCTTTCACCAAAGCTTTCTGAGCATGTGGCCTTACCGTGGCCATCTGAGGTCTATGGTTGGGAGTTTTGATCGTGGCCATAACGTTTCCACCTATGGCAGGTCTTGTTTGAAGCAAAATGCGCTCTTTCACATCAACGTCAAGTTTTGTGCAATCAGCCGTAAGACCGGTACCAAGCTTTGCCGCCAGCATTGGCATGATCGTTCTCCCATATGTGGTGGCAGAAGCTATTATGATTTCGGGCTTATACTCTTTCACAAGAGCTTCGTAAATTCTTGAATGTACATCCGGTAAAAAATGCTCTAAGTTCTCGTCATCAACAACATAAACAACGTCTGCACCAAAATGAAAGAGTTCATTCAACTCTCCTTGAATATCGCTGCCAAGAATGACGCTCGATAGCTCCACCTTCAGCTTTTCTGCAAGTTTCTTTCCCCACGCCAAGAGTTCATAAGAAACAGAACTTATTTCTCCATTTCTAACTTCTCCAATTGTCCAAACTCCTCTGTATTCATTCTTCAACATCTAAATTACTCCTTTTTGTTTCATGAATTCTACAAGTTCATTCACCGCTGATTCGAGATCTCTGACTTTTATTATTTTCCCATCTCTTGAAAGCTTGGGATAGAAAACCTTTACCACTCTTGTTGGAGATCCTGAAAGACCCACTTTATCCAAGATCACTTCTATATCATTTGCAGTTAAAAGAGGAACTTTTTTTGATTTGGACGCAATTTTCCCCGCCAAATTTGGAATTCGTGGCTCATTTATCTCTTTAACAACACTCAAAAGAGCCGGAAGTTCAACTTCGACAGTTTCTTTACCACCCTCTATGGAACGACAAACTCGAACAAATTCATCGCTAATTTTCTCAATTTTGCTCACGTAAGTTACGACCGGAATACCAAGCTGAGTCGCCACCGATGGACCCACCTGACCTGTTTCACCGTCTGTTGCACGTTCTCCGGTAAATATGAGATCGAAATTCCCGAGTTTTTGGATGGCGGCTGAAAGTGCATAAGCAGTGGCAAGAGTATCTGAACCCGCAAAATTTTTATCAGACATGAGATACCCATCATCACATCCCATGGATATGGCTTCCTTAAGTGAGTTAACCGCTTGTGGAGGCCCCATTGAGATCGCAACAACATGCACATTTTCAAACTTTTCTTTTATGCGTACGGCTTCTTCAACTGCATACATATCGAGAGGATTAAGCTCGGATTCCATTCCACTTCTGATCATCGTCCCCGTCTTCTCATCCATCTTCACTTTATCAGTTGCCGGGACTTCTTTTACAAGTACCGCTATTCTCATTTGACCACCCTTCCAAATTTCGTCACATGCCCTTTTAACCATCCTTCAGCATAATTTCTTGGTGAAAAAAGTTGAGATTTTCCAACACCACCTTGGGTGAGATTTGAATGTGTTATTTCTCCGTTTCCAACATACATGGCCACGTGGCCGGGAAAAAAGACAAGATCCCCAAAACGCAATTCATCTTTCTTCACATCTATAGTCACATTTTGCTGGAGATCCGCATCCCTTGGTATTTCTATACCCACATAATCGTACAAACGGCCGACATAACCCGAACAATCATAGCCATATGCGCTAGTCCCTCCCCAAAGATAGGGAGTTCCCAAAAAAATATCCCAGACATTTCTCAAATCCTCAAATTTTTTTTCATCGGCGTATGAAGCATCTTCTTTGGGTATTTTCAACGTGTGGCCATTTGGAAGAAAGGATTCCCAAAAATCTTTTTTCTCAATGGCCGGAATCTTAGTTCCAAATGGCAAATACAGAACATCTCCATCAAAATCAGATTTTGAGAATCTTTTATCCACTATCACTTCTCTTCCAATTTTTTCCCACGTACGGTGGGAAATTTCATCTGTAAAAGTGATCTGTGATCTCCTTGCCCATCCGACAAAAGAAGTCCT
>WFSH01000182.1 GCA_015486145.1 Mesoaciditogaceae bacterium | reverse complement strand
TCGAGTATTGAATGAAGGTGAGGTTCTGGGGTGACGAGATCGAGGGTAGCGGCACCAGACTCCTGAAGTTTCAAAAAGATGTTTCCAAGTTCTTTGGAACTCACTTCTCGACCGTAACCAAGTTGGCTAAACGAAAAATTTTGGCAGTAAACACAACTCATTCCACATCCACTGAAAAAGACGGCTCCCGCTCCACCATTTTTGACAAGAGGAGGCTCTTCCCCAAAATGAAGAATGGCATTGGTGATTTTTGCAGATGGACCTTGGCCACAAAAACCCTTTCGTTTTTTTCTGTTTACACGACAATTACGAGCGCACATCGTGCAGTCTTGCAGTAATTCGTCAAAATATTCGAGTGCTTCCTTCAATTTCCCTTGTTCGTGTGTCATGCTTTCTCCCTTTTTCTTAAAAACCTCACCGTGGATATTGTATCATAAAAAACACCCCTCTTTTATCAGTTTCTGCAAGACGGCGTGGACGAGTAATTTATTATGGACTCTTGCGATTTTCTTTCACGGTTCGTGTTGCTATCACATTTACCTTGGTGTTAAGAATATTTCTGATGATAACCTGACCACGCTTCACTGGTGCGTTGACGTGAATAGATTTAATCACTTTCATCGCGTCAAAGATCAGTCTTTTTGGAATTGGTTTTTCTGTTCTTACGGATACAAGTGGAAGCTCTCCACCAATAACCTTGACACTTGTTGGAAGAATCCGTTTTGGATCTGTGACTTCTTCTTTGGCGTAAATGGCACCCTTGGGACATTTATTGCCTGTAACGGAAAGAAATTTTCCGTTCTCGTCCAGCGTGACTTTCAAATCACAACCTATGGGACATACCACACAAGTCATTTCAACCACTTTTTCGTTCATTTCTTTACCTCCGTAGCGGAAATTACAATTTCACCTTTCAAGTTGTATTTGGTGGGATCAAGCATTATTTCTATCATTTCACTTGGTTTGGCATTTAAAACTACCTTTAGTTTTGTGTCGTTCATTTTCAGCATGGCCATGTTCATTGGATGTTCTACCCTGACGTACATCTTGAATGGAACAGTTGCCGTTGTGTAATGGACACTTAGGACTCTAATTCCCTTTCCTTTTTTAAAGAACCCCTCTCTTTTGGGAATCTTTTGGCCTTTTGCCACCCGTGCGGCATTTTTTCCAGCCGTTTCTCCTTCGATGGTGACGAAGTCAACGAGATCGTGAATACAAACGTTGTTGCCTGCTGCAAAAACGTTATCCACACTCGTTCTCATGAGTTCATCCACCACGGCACCACCGTCATTTGAAGTTTCTATGTTTTTATCGACAAGATCGTTCTCTGGTATTAAGCCAACCGAGGCCACGAGCGTATCACATTTTACGAATCTTTCCGTTCCACTTACTGGATTACCGTCGGAAAAGTTTGCCACTGTAACGCCTTCAAGTCTTTCCCTGCCATGAATTTTAACAACGCTAGTTGAGAGATGGAGCGGTATATTGAAATCCTTGAGGCATTGAACGACATTTCTGGTCAAACCACCTTGATAAGGCATGATTTCGTAGACACCTTCGACTTCAACACCTTCAAGTGTGAGCCTTCGTGCCATTATCAAACCTATATCTCCAGATCCTATGATGACGGCTCTGCGTCCAGGAAGATGATTTTCAAGGTTGACAAAATGTTGTGCAAGGCCAGCCGTGAAAATTCCGGAAGGCCTCGAACCTGGTATTCGTAAAGCCTCGAACGGTCTTTCTCTGGCACCGGTCGTTAAAACGAGGGCCCCGTACTTTATCTCGTAAATTCCCGCCGCATTTATCGCTTTAAGAACCGAATTTTCGAAATTCACATCCAAAACGGTCGTTTCATACATGGCATCGAAGGGTTCAACCGTTTCAAGATACATCTCATGATACTCTGGACCTGTCAACTCTTTTTTGAATACTTGAAGGCCGAATCCATTGTGAATACATTGATTGAGCACACCTCCGGTTGAAGGCTCGCGTTCTATGAGAAGCACACTGGCATTTTGAGAAAGAACACCCTTTATTGCCCCCATTCCGGCTGCTCCACCACCTAAAATGACAACATCATATGAAAGTTTTTTCATCTGACAACACCATCCACAATGTTAGATTTTGGAAGATTCTTCACGATATCTTCAAAATCATTACCAAGTTCCCTTCTCATAATGTTCATGATTTTAACCGTGCAGAAGGAACCTTGACAACGTCCAAACATAGCAGTAGTTCTGAATTTAATACCGTCTAATGTTCTTGCACCGCGTCTTATGGCTTCAACAATTTCTCCCTCAGTGACTTTGTTACAACGACACACTATCCTTCCATACGATGGATCTTGGTTGATGAGTTTCTCTTTATCTCTTTCGTTCATGTCAGCGATCCTGGGTATCGCTTTCCTTTTCGGACGAAATTCACCGTTTGTCCGCAAATTTAGCTTTTCGGCGAGATCCTCAACAACGTCTTTGGCGAGGGCTGGAGCGGCTGTCAATCCAGGCGAACGCGTCGCAACGATGTGAATCATGTTTTTTTCTCTTTTGATGACAAAGTCTTTTATGTCATTTTCTGGTCTCAACCCAGCAAATGTACGAATCGCTTTTGAAAGATTAACCATTGGAACGAGTTTCTGAGCTTTTTTTATCACTTCTGATAGGCCTTCAACAGTCGTTTCTGTTGAATTTTTTTCAGATGGTGTTAAGTCTTCCGAGGTTGGCCCGAGCAAAGTCGTGTCATGCACTGTTGGAATAACCAACGTTCCCTTTCCAGCTTTTGAAGGTGTAGGAAAGAGCACGGTCTTGACGAGATCAGATCGATCCAAAAGTATGTATTGACCTCTTCTTGGATGAAGCGGGGTGACTTTTACACCTGCAGATTCTGCAAGTTCATCTGCCCACAACCCAGCCGCGTTCACCACAACATCAAACGAAAAAATTCCATTGGAGGTGTTAAGTCTGTATTTTCCATTCTCTTCAAGGATTGACTCCACCTCTGTTGAAAGGTGAAGTTTAGCACCGTTGTCCAAAGCATTTTCAACGGCAGCCTGTGCTACCTCCCATGGGGCTATTACTCCAGCATTCGGCGAATAAAGCGCAGCAATTATTTCCCTTGAGAGATTTGGTTCAACTTCTAAAGCCTCTATTTTGGAAAGTATTTTCAGATCTTTTACTCCATTTTTTCTCCCGCGTTCTAACAACTCTTCAATGGTCTTGACTTCTTTATCGTTAAAGGCAACTACGAGAGACCCAACTCTTTTTATTTTGAAGTCCAATTCTTTCGAAAGGGTCGTGTACATCTCGTTGCCACGTGCGCAGTATTTTGCCCTCAAGGTGTGAGGTTCATCATCATATCCGGCGTGTAATATTCCGGAATTTGCTTTTGTGACTCCCCATCCAACATCTGGAAGTTTTTCAAACATCTCGACTTCCACTTTGTATTTGGTAAATTCTCTTGCAATAAGAGAACCAACGATGCCAGTTCCTATCACGGCGATTTTCAAACTCTTCACCTCCAAAAAATAAAAGCCACACACAAAACGTGCGTGGCTTTCTCTTCATCTCTGCCAGCTGTCTTTTTTATTGTATCACCTTTTTAACGCAAAAACCAAGTACTGGAGTTGTGCCTCTCAATTTCTACTTTGTAAATATAAAAGTGCGAATAAAGAAAGTTTTACTCCAACAACCGCTTTCCCCATTTTGCGAAGAACCAAAATGAATCCGGTTTAAAGTTATCTTTAAGCATCAGGTGTTGATGTTCAGTCTTTCGTTATTTTCACCAAACTTTTGATTTTCTCCATTGTTTTCGGACCTATTCCCTTAACTTTAAGAAGTGCCTTGAAATTCAAAAAAGGACCATGAAGAGTTCGATAATCAACTATAGCTTTGGCTTTTACAGGACCAATTGAAGGAAGAGTTTCTATCTCTTCAATCGTTGCGTTGTTGAGATCTATGAGTTTTACATTGCTCTCTTTCCTGTTTGATGATGAAAAGCCTGTGATCATGTTTGAGAATCTTTGAAGTGTTGCTTTACCTATTCCAGGTATTTTCAGTAAATCTTGCATTTGCTCAAAAGCTCCGTGTTTCTTTCTATATTCAACGATTACACGTGCTTTAGAAGGACCTATGCCCGGTAATTTTTCCAATTCTTCAATTGATGCCTCGTTCACGTTTGTCAAAGAGAATTTAGAAGAAGTTAGAATCACGGGTGAATCTTTGTTGTTTCCCCCGTTTCCCTTAAATGGGACATAAAACATCACTGTCCCTATTGTTATCAACAAAAGAGCAACTCCCAAAACAATTCTACTTTTAGTCTTCATTCGTTTTCAACTTCACGGTATCGCTCTTTCTATCCAATTATGTGGTTTGGTGCCAACTAAGGAAATAATGGAGGTTGAGCTTATTGTGCTTGCGTATTGCTTTGCCTGTGAATAACTTGGGAACACACCAATAAACAAGCCTGATTGGCTGGCGTAATTTATTTCAAACGCAGGTTGTCCGAGACTTCTTAATTTTTTCACCAAACTCATTATTCTATCGGGAAACGGTGATGAAACTATTTGAATTGAATATGTCGTTCCGAATTTTGCCGAATAGGCAAGGTTGTATGTTCCGTTGTACTCGGTTATTTCATAAATCTTGGTGCTCTGGAGTATGGATCTAAACGTGTCTATATTCGTCGATGATTTTGTCTCCAACGTCACCGTTGAAGGGATCGTTAGAGGTGCATTGTACAAAATATTTGAATATGTCATCTGTTGAACAGAAATGTACGTGGACGTGAGAGACGGAAGGTTGATTTTAACTTTGCTCGATAAGGTTGAAGCTTTGAGTGTGAGATTTTCGACTTTTGCCGAAAGACTCGCAACCGCCGTGGTAAGCTCTGAGATGGCCTTTTTTTCATTAACAATCCGATTGGCCACCGTATTTACCCTTCCATTTACTCCTGCCAACCACCCTATTGTGGCGATCAAAAGTGCCACAATCACCACAAGTATTGCCAATCTTATTTTGTAATAGATTTCAGGTTTTTCTTCCAATTTTTAATCCCCTCCTTGTTTCTCGTTTTTTAATTCGTACACTATATAAAGCCCTTAGAGTGTGCTGAATATATCATCTCTGTCAAGAATCCGGGAAAGATTTGGTATTCAATTGCACTGCCTATTCTGACGGGAAGCTGAACTTTGAGCGGTTCTTCCTGATAAGAAAGTTCCTCCACAGCACCTGACAAATCAAAATGCGTATTGCCACACATTCGCACCAAATCATAAATTTCTTTCAAAGATTCATCCGAAAGAAAACCAAATTTGTTAGAGATAAATGACTCGATCAAAACTCCATACTGCAAAGCTGTCAGATATGGCATTTCGAGCTTGGATGCTGTAATCAAAGCCCGGGCACTTTCTTCACCCACAAGTTTCCCTTTTATATTGGCTCGCATTTGAATGCTTTCAAACACTATGTACTTCGTCATTTCTTCGTTGCTTAGCAAATTCGAGTTCAGCACCTTGTAAGCCGTGCTAAAAAATCTCTTCGAGTGAGAAAGGCCCACCGTAACGACATGAATGAACGAATTTCTTTTCTCTTCGATATTCTGGGTTTTTGTAAATTCCATGACGTTCACTAAAAGATCAGGATGAAAGCGAACCTTCATCACATCTTTAACTCTGTCAAAGTTGATATAAACGCCTTCTTTAAAAAATCCCTCAAGTTGAGAACTAAACGTTGTGGGCACAAAGATTGTCTTCAGCTTTTTCGTGAAAGTTGCAAGTGCAAATCCACTTGTGTCAAGTACTGTACCACCTCCCATCACTACAACAACTGGATCGTTCAAATCTGAATTTATCAATTGATTTTGAACATCCATAACGCCCACCACTGATTTTGCCCTTTCCCCACCAAAAATTGGAAAAGAGTTCATCGCATCAACCACATCAAAATGAAAAAGCTTAACTTTTGAATCCAAAAAATAAACAACGTTTCTTTCGGGATACATTGAACTTATAAGATCGGATAACTCTCTTTTTTTGTCTAAAAGATGCACTTCCATCGAATGTTCTTGAACGGTTTCGGGAGAAAAGTCAACGACTTTCAGAAAGTGATCTCCTCCTCAATTAAAATTTTCATAAGCTTCACACCTTCATTTGCATCTTCTAAGTTGCATACTTCAGAAGGTGTGTGAATGTATCGAGTGGGTATGGATAACGCACCTGTCAAAACTCCTTCGGCTGTTCTTTCAATACCAAAAGCATCGGTACCACCCATGTGTAAAACTTCCATTTGATAACGTAAATTATTATCCTCTGCTGTTCTTTTTAGAAGCTCGACGACTTTGACATTCGATACACTTAAAGAGTCCATCACCTTGATGGCAGGCCCCTTTCCCATGATCATCGAAGTACGCTTATCCGCTTTAGGGGTATCAGCAGAAGCGGTGACGTCCACCGCAACGGCTATATCTGGCTTAATGTCAAAAGCTTCTACACTTGCACCTGCAAGGCTGTGTTCCTCTTGAACTGAAAAAGCAAGGTACAGATCGTTGTAAGGATTATCAACGACGTTCAACAATTCAACAAGCATGGCGCAGCCAATCCTATCATCGAGAGCGGGAGACATCACTTTTTTTCCGGCGAATATAGGTTTGGCATCGTACACACCAAAACTTCCCACTTCGATGTTTGGGCCATTCGATGTCACGATGTCCACAAACATCTTATCAAAATCGAGATTCTTGAGATTTTCTTTATAAACTTCGGAAGTTTCACGCTCTACACCAACGACTCCGATCGTGCCATCAAAATTGAGGCGCATTCCGTAAATTACCTGAGGAGCGATTCCACCAACGGGCTCAATGCGCAAAAAATCGTTTTCATCTTTGTAAGTTACCACAACCCCTATTTGATCCATATGTGCATCGAACAAAATTCTCTTTTTGTTGGGGCCTGTACCGTTTTTCCAAGCTATCAAGTTACCAAGTTTATCAACTCTATAACCATCCACAAGATTTTTTATCAGTTCTACAATCTTATCTCGCACTTTTTCCTCTCGTCCGCTTGGACCAAAAGTTTCCAACAAACTCTTCAAAGCATCAACGTTCAACTCAAAAACACCCCACTTTCGATGAAAGCCTTGATCAGCTCAGAAGTATGGTGAAAATCGGATTTCGAAATTACAGAAACTGGAGAGTGTATGTACCTCGAAGGAATTGCCACCACACCAGCCGGCGTGCCACGTCCAACTCTTGCAATACGAGCGGCATCGGTTCCCCCCGCGGTCCTTCTTTTTATTTGGAAAGGAATGGAGTTTTCAGAAGCGATCTTTACCAGATTCTCAAACATACTTTTATCAACGACATATCCGGAATGAACTGATACAATAGCCGGCCCATTTCCCACGTGAGTGGACCAATGTTCCAATTCAAGTTCTGGGTTATCTCCAGCTGTGGTACCTTCCACCACCAAGGCCGCATCAACATTGAGATT
This sequence comes from Mesoaciditogaceae bacterium, assembly GCA_015486145.1. Lineage (GTDB taxonomy): Bacteria > Thermotogota > Thermotogae > Mesoaciditogales > Mesoaciditogaceae > WFSH01. The sequence goes on along the minus strand of WFSH01000182.1, from coordinate 3,094 downwards.
GGCGATGGCGACTCCGCTTCCCCTCAAACCGACTTCTTCTTGAGAGGCAAATACAAAATACGTGTCGCATGGAAATTCCGAAACACTTTGAATCATATCTATTAACACGGCACATCCAGCACGGTCGTCAAAAGCTTTTCCAACGTAAAAATCACCAGACACTTCGAATTTGGTTGTAAAGTGTACGGGATCTCCCACGGTAACTTTCTTGTAGTTCTCACCTACGAATATTGAAAGGTTGTCAAATGAAGGGCTAACTTTTTTGGAATGTTGAAGATGGATCGGCTTAAATCCAATAACTCCCTCAATTTCTTTACCAATTTTTACACGTTTTCCAACAAGAACTCTTGGGTCAACGCCTCCAACAGGGGAAAACTTGAGAGTTCCATCATCGTTTACACGTGTGATCATCAATCCAACTTCGTCTGTATGGGCAAAAATAGCCAGCTTAAAGTCGTGAATCTTTCCCGGAATGAAGGCAATGAGATTCTTGATGAAATCTTCTTTTAAATCCATAACTCTGTTTGAAATTGACTTTTTTATGTACTCCACAACCTCATCTTCAAAACCAGAGACGCCGTAAAGATTGGATAATGTTTCAATGTACATCGATTCCACTCCATTCCATAGCAAAAGTACTCAAAAGTCTTGCAGTCCATTTCATGTCTTTTAAAGAAATCACCTCAACCGGCGTATGCATGTAAAATTCCGGGATGGAGAAAAGCAAAACCGGTACGCCTTTGTATGCAAGTTGAATGGCATCGGCATCGGTGCCAGTACGACCGGGATTGGGTTCAATTTGATAAGGAATATCGTATTGCTTTGCGATTTTCACGGCTAAATCATAAGATTTTTTATGGATAACCGGTCCAATGGCTATCGCCGGACCCTTACCGATTTCTATCTTTGGAGCGTATGCCAAATCGTTATCGGCAAACGTGACATCCACAGCTATTCCGATATCTGGTTTTACACCAAAAGTCCCTGTTGATGCACCGAGCATACCGATCTCCTCTTGAGAAGAAAAAAGCGCATAAAGATCGGCATGTTCTTTAACTTTTGAAAGTTCTTCAATTGCAAGAATGAGCGCCACCGCACTTGCTCGATCGTCAAGAGCTTTTCCGTGAAAATATTCCTCGCCCATACGCTCAGACTCGATATTCACCGTTGCAACATCTCCGACTTGGGCTGCAGGTGCGCAACTCAAATCAACAAAAATCGAGTTGAAATCGACGTCTTTTTTTTCTTCTTTCTTTTGAAGATGAGGTGCAAGCATTCCAACAACACCACTCTGAAAACCTTCACGTGTCTTTATCTTTATGAGTTGAGACGGCAAAATCTTTGGATCTACACCACCTATCGGAACAAGACGGCCATACCCATTTTCTATTTTTGATATGACAAATCCCACCTCATCGATATGAGTGGATACCATTATTTTTCCTTCTCCGTTACCTTTTTTCACAGCCAGTAAGGATCCGGAATTCAGTCTCTTAGTTTCACAAATATCTCTCAGTTCTTTCTCAATTACATCCACCACTTCATTCTCATACCCCGAAGGTCCAAAGGCCATCGAAAGTTCTTTCAGTAGTTCAACGCTTTCTTTCAATTTTCTCGCTCCCAACACTAAACTTCACATCATCATATCTTTTCACAACAACTTTACCGCTTCTAACATACGCCACGGCACTTTCAATTGGCTCTGATACGTGGGAAACGTGACTCGCAATTTGGACAAGCTCTGGTGACATGATAACGGCAAAAATAAGTGCATTCTCGTCACCTTGAACGCCTGCACGTATCACTCCACGGGCTTCTCCCAAAACCATCACGTTACCCGCTGAGATAATTTCTCCTCCTGAATTCAGATTTCCCACGAGGATCACATCACCATCGTGTATAACTGCTTGTCCAGATCTTACCGTTTTTTTTACGACTTTTGTCGGATTCAATTGCTGTAGATTGTTACTTTCGAGAACTTTCACCTTTTGCTTAACAGACAATTTGTTCGGCGCTTTTTTGTTCATTTCTCCAACCAGTATTTCCCCGACTTTGAACCCCATTTTTTCTACAAATGACACTATCTCTGTAATATCTTTGGAATAGTTTTCTCGATCTTTGATCATCACTGAAATCTTGTCGCCTTGAGTAAAGAAACCATCGAGTTGCGAGAATTTCTTGGTGATATCTGCAAAAAGTTGGGCAAGCTCATCGTACTTTTCAACGAAAAGCACAACACCTCGTTTCGTCATTCGCAAGTCAACGCTACCCATTGCCTCACCTCTCAATTCCCATCGATTTTGAAATCAATCTTTAACCTTTTCTTTCAAATATTCAACGACATCACCAACGGTTGAGAATTTTTCCAATTCTTCATCGTCAACTTTGATGCCAAACTCATCTTCAAATGCCATAACTATATCCACCACATCGAGCGAATCGGCACCAAGATCGTCAACAAATGAAGAAGATTCACTGATTTTACCGGCTTCCACACCCAATTTATCCGCTATTATATTCTTCACTTTTTCCAAAATGTCTTCCATCTTTTCTTTTTCCCCCTTTCAGCTTTGGATATAATCGGTGGGCACTTCGTAAGATATCTTTCCAAATTTTCCATGCGTAATTTCTCGATGCACGGTGAGCAAAGCCCTGTTCATATCTAAAGCACCTTCTTTTAAGAGAAAACCTCGCTTTTTGGCATAATTTTCCAGCCTTTCCATTATCGTTGAACCTTCACCTATTTTTTCTACCACAGTGTGTTGAATTTTACACAGAAGATCGAGTTCATAATATATCAAAGCTTCAAAATCAACCTTCTCAACATCAATGACGTTACACAAACCTAATTTTGCATAAAGGAGATCGTTGTATATTTTAGGATACGTGACTCCCGGTGTATCTAAAACTTTTAAACGATCATCCACCCTTATCCACTGAACTGCCCGTGTAACACCGGGCCTATCACCGATGGAAGCCGACCTTCTACGCTTAATCATGTTAACCAAGGTTGACTTTCCAACATTGGGCATACCCACGATAGCGATGTTAATCTCACGTGAGCCTCGAAAAGGGTCAAATAACTTTCTCGCAT
>WFSH01000181.1 GCA_015486145.1 Mesoaciditogaceae bacterium | reverse complement strand
GCCATGTAAGCGTGCAAAGTGTTCGTAACTGCCATGTAGTGTTGCACCTGCAAGATGTATTCCTGAGGTATTTCATCGTTTTGCCATTCTTTCGCGTTCCATTGAGATGTCGTTTTGCATTCGAGTATGGCGTCTTCGCCGGATATCTTTCTATCGATGTTCGCGATCATGAAATCGTACTTTGGATGAACCAAAATGGCGTTGACTTTGTGCGCGCGCTTTCCCGTTCGCTTTTCAAATTCGCGCGCGACCACTTCTTCAAGCACGTTTCCCCAATAGACGTATTCGTTATCCACAGATGAATCCACTTCGCCTATCTTTTCAAGATAAACCGCGAGCGGAGATTTAAACCTGTTGAGGCCCGCTATGGCCGCGGCGTCGGAGCCACCTATGCCACGCCTTCGAGCCGCTTTCCATTCTTCGTAAGAAATAGATGTCGTGTTGAGTATCTTTTCCATATCACTCACCACGCAAAACGGCGAGAAGGATCTTTGCCCTTCTCGCATCTGTGGCTTTTCCAAAAGCAATTGGATATTTTATTTCGAGTTCGAGTTCTTTTTCTTCTACAACTTCACGTCCAAAATGTTTGTAAAGCGTGTTATAATTTGTTTGCTTAGTGTTAATGCTATGGCTCCCTCGTGGAGCCCTTTTTATTTGTATCACCCCTCACACTCTCCTTTTCTAAGATGAAATCGATGTCGTACCAATCTTTTCTTGCTCACGCTTCGTTCGCGATACCACCGCCAACACCTCCTTTCAATTTAGATTCCCGTCCTGGGTACAGAGATCTTCTTCCAAATTCCGGAAAGATCTCCTCTATCGGCACGTTGAAAAAATTTGCGAGCTTGAAAGCGTTCCTCAACGAAGGAATCCTCTTGGATAATTCGTATTTGGACACCGAGGTTGAGTCCAGCCCCAGTATCTTCCCAAGTTCCTTTTGTGTTAAGCCCCTTTTCTTTCTTAAATCTTTTAAGGACTCCATGACATCACTCCTTTCTTTTTTGTTTTTCTTCAGGACGGCACGACCATTATACATTTTTAAAGTCGTCATGTCAATGATATTCCTAAAATATATTTTGACGTTGACTTTTTTTCACTTGACTTATCGTCCTTGAAAGTTGTAGAATATCTTTGAAAGGTGGGCTTGATATGAAAAACAAAACAGGTGAGAGAGTCAGAACACTTAGAAAACTCATGAATTTCACTCAAAAACAGTTAGCTCAAAAGCTTGAACTCAAAGACTCAACTTCCATTTCAAAATACGAAATGGGTGTTCGGATGCCTTCTCGGTCGGTCATGGAAAAGATGTCGAAATTGTTCGACGTGACGATGGATTATTTGCAGGGAATCTCCGACGATCCATTTCCTCCACACAGAGACCTCACGGGAGTTGAATTGGTCCCTTCAAAACAGATCCCACTTGTCAAAAGGATCACTGGAAGCTCTAAAATTCCGTCTTTAAAAGAGGCGAAAGAGCTTTTCACAATTCCGATGAGCTTGAACGCGGATTTTGCGTACAGATTGAAAGGCGACGCGATGGAACCAAAAGTGAATGCCGGTGACATTTTGCTAATCAAGGCGAGAAACGCGCTCAGAGACGGCGAAATAGGCCTTGTCTCCATAGACGGACGCGACGCGGTGTGCAGGCAGTTTGTGGATGCCGACGACTTTGTGGAGTTTAAAGCCAAAAACGAAAACTACAAAGACATAATCATTCCGAAAAAAGAATTCGAAAAGAGATGCAAGATCATCGGAGTTGCTGTGGCGAAGTTCGAAGAATTTTGAATCGATACGCTGAAAAAACAAATTGAAAACTCAGGGAGGGATTTTAATGTCCATAGCGAGTATGGTGTTGACATATACGCTTCAAGATGATGGAATGGAACCAAAAATGAACAGGGGAGACATTGCAGAACTCAGCAAAGAAGAGTTGAAAGACGGGGATATCGGTGTTTTTTCAATAAGCGGGGTTGGGACGGTTTGCAGGGAATTTCATAGAAACGGCGACGAGTACATATTGAAACCACTGAACAAAAAGCACAAAATACTCTCGTTCACCAAAGCGATGTGGAAAAAAGTGTGTAAAGTTGTGGGCAAAGTCGTGGGAGTTTTTCAGGCCTTCAAAAAAGAGACAAATGGGTGAAAAAATCTTTTTGGCTTTTGATAACGAAAAAGGGTTGTTCATATCTGAAAACAAAAATGACGTCGTGATAGGAAAAATAAGAAGAAAGTTCAAAACATTTGGGAATGAATACATGATTGAAGGGGAAATTTAGCGTTGGGTAATAGTAAAAAGAAAAAATTGACTTTAAAACCCTGAGGTTGTATAATGAGTAAATGCAAAATATTGAAAGATGAAAGATACGAAAAAGAATTCAAAAAGATATTCACTAAAAGCAAACAAGCCAAGATTTCGTGTTTAGAAAACATTGTCTCATGGAAAACGAAACTTGAAATGCTTGGCACAAATTTGGTAAAAGATGAAATTTCTAAAGGCAGAAAACGTGGGATGATAGAAACAATCAATGCTAGTGAATATCTTTATTCGTTGAAGATCAAAAAATGCAAGGATAAAAACATCCGTATTTTATTTTCATTTTTTGATTCTTGCTCGTTGATCATATTCCTAACGGTCTTTGAAGAAAAGACAACGGGGAGTGATTACCACACACCACAAAAACGTGCTGAAGAAAGAATAGAAATGTATCAAAAAGATGGATATGTTCCTTGTAAGAAAAAAGGAGGAGGATGAGCATGGAAAAAGTAAGAAAAAATCCGATTTCAATAGATGAATGGATCGAAGAAAATATTGAAGATGATGAAGAACGCTTAAAAATTGAAAAGATAAAAACATTTTCAAAAATAGCAAGTGAAATTATAAAGTACAGAATAGATCACAACCTTTCTCAAGCCGATCTCGCGAAAAAACTTGGAGTAAGCCAAAATCAAGTTTCAAAATGGGAAAGAGGCATGAACGATTTTAAGATCGGAACGCTTGTGGAAATATGTAAAAAATTGGGGATAGATCTAAAAGTGAGCTTTGGTATAATCAAAGATGAGGACGAAAAAGAAGATATTCAAGTATGAGAAAGTTTTAAAAAATTGAAAAAAGCGAGGGTGGTAAAATTCGAATGTAACAAGTAGAAAGGGGATTTCACTAAATGAGATCAGTGTATCTAAGTAAATTAACATCTGAAGAACGCGAAGAATTGATCAAGAAATTATGGGAGCAGCAAAATCACAAGTGTTTTATATGTGGAAAAGAAATAGACTTAGATCTTCATAAACATGAAATAGATATAGATCATGTGATCCCTCTGAAATTAGGCGGAAAAGATAACCCCACAAACTTTACTATAACTCATTCTTCCTGCAACCGGTCCAAGCAAGATTCTGATTTGCGAATAGCGAGAATCTTATCTAAATTTTCCGAAATATCTAAAGAAACTATTGAGAAAAAGGGGAAGTCTCCGGATCTCAGCGACATTTTATCAAAGTATGGTGGCTCAAGATATAAGTTGCGATTTAAAACAAACAGAAATACAGTTGAGTTTTCACTTTCAGAAATGGGAGATAACACAATTTACAAAACCCCTATCTTTGAAGATAAATTAAGTGGCTTCAAATACCTGTCTCTTATACACAT
>WFSH01000180.1 GCA_015486145.1 Mesoaciditogaceae bacterium | reverse complement strand
GGATAAATGTAACTTCCAATGAGTTAACGCTTTCGGAAAATGAACAAATGGATTTTCCGATATTTATCAAAATTCCAAATTACGCAAGTGGTGAGTACTTTGCAGGTATAAATTTTGCATATACTCCAAAAGAACAGCCACGTGGAATGTTTAAAGTTGTAATGAATTTATTTTGTATAATTATCCTCGACATAAAAAATTCTCCACATCTTTACACTGCACAATTCAAACCCATAAAGATTTACAACACCAAACTCGATAAGCTTCCAAAAGATTTTCCGAACTCATTGAAAAATTATCCTTACGTTTTCAAACTGGATTATACAAATGAAGGCAACGTTGTTATTGGCTTACAAGGACAGTTTAGGGTTGTCTCTGATACCTTGCACAGATTGGTTGGAAACGTCAATTTGGGCAGGCAAAAAACGATATGTTTTCCGGATATAACAAGAACGGTTTGGATTCCTTTTGAAAGGCTCATGCCAAATGGTGAATACAGGGCTTTGCTTTCCGCCGATCTTGGCGATCATCACATGACAAGCCAGGTGTTCAAATTCAAAATAACAGATGCGAATATAAGTCAAACTCCGGCTTTGAAGTTAAACACGTCTGAAATAGACATTCCCTTGGAAAGATTGAACACGTATCTTGGGAGGAATTTCAAGATCGAAAGCTTGGATTATAGAAAAATAAACATATCGGCACAAATAACAGGGTTTACGCAGACAAAAGGTGGAACTCTTGCATCTGCGCCCCTTGATAAAGAAATTTTTGGAAATTTGAGAATGTATCCATCGAGATTCAGCGTTTATCCATATTCTCAAAGAGAAGCGAGAATTGCCGGGCGCGCGCCGTCTGTTATGCCAAACGCTGGTCAATACTACGCTTTATTAACGTTGACCGCGAATGTGGCGAACGGAAGTGAACCCAAAATTATAAAGGTGCCAGTTATAATCAGTACGGGGAAATTGACGAAATCTTTGTCTTTGAACAATTTAACAACTACACAAATTGGAACAAGCACGAAAGTTTCAATAGATATCAGAAATACTGGCAATTCATACATTGATTATTCTGGGCAAGTATTCGTCACGAATGAGGAAGGAAAATCAGTTTTGATTCAACCAGTGGCCATAAAAGGTGGTAGAGTTTACGCTGGATTCACCGTTTCACCAAGCGTTGTAGTGCCGGTTAAACTTAAGAAAGGATTAACCGTTAGAGTGATTGTGAAGTATTTGATCGGTAAAGGTGCAAATGGGAGTCCGGTTTATCAGACGATATCGAAGGAATTGGTAGTTCATTGAATGCTTTTAGATATTAAAGATTAAGAGGGAAATGGGTGGGTTTTTTCAAGGTTTCGAAGGATTTTAGAGAATAAAAAATAAGTAGGGGGAGCAAGAATGCGAAAAGTTTTCCTCATAACGGTTTTATTGTTAAGTGTTTTGATATCAGTTTCATTTTCACAAAATGTGAGCATTTCATTCTTTCAAGAGTCTCTCACACAAGCGTTAAGTGATCTCGCAGCGCAGGAGAATATAACTATTTTGACCGATTCAACGGTGGGGGGATTCATTACATTAACTTTAAACAACGTGCCCATTTCCGAAGCGCTCGATCTCATGCTGTTACCAGGAGGGTATTCTTGGAAAGAAATAAAGCCGAACGTTTATTTTGTTGGAACCGCTAGCCCGTCATCCAACAGCTTTTTGTATTTGGCTTCTATGAGCTCTTATCGTTTAAGGTACATAACTTCTTCAACGTTGCTGAATTTATTGCCGGCTGTCATGAAGCCTTACGTTTTCACATCCACGAGTTCTCCTTATCTCGTACTTATTGGTGCCCCATCAGATATGAAGAAAGCGATTTTGTCGGTTATAAAAGACGTGGATGTTTCTAAAATGGAAGCAGTTTTTCAGGTAACCGTGGTCGAGATGGATGAATCTTATTTGAGAAAATTGGGAATGGATTTTCAATACTCTCAACCTTCGTCGGTTGCAACGGAAAACACGATAAACATTTTGAACAGGACGATAAATCTTGTTTACAAGGTGAACAACCTTTCCATTTTGTCGGATATCAAAGCTGAAGCGGCAAGTGGTGCGGTCAAAATACTCGCGAATCCCAAAGTGAGAATCGAAAGTGGAAACACGGGCACGGTCAAAGTTTCGACCACAAGAAATTATTCTTACAGGAACACGAGTGGTAATCTTGTGGTGTCGAGTGTAAGTGTTGGCGCCAACGTGTCTTTGACACCGGCTATATCGGCATCTGGCGACGTCTCTTTGAAAGTATCAGAGACGATCAGCGGCGCTTTGGAGAATTCTGGTCCCGTTCCGAACACGATGTCAAACACGCTTTCCACAACCTTTGAAACTCAAGTCGGAAAGACGGTCGCTGTGGGAGGTATGGACTTTTCGACGTACGAGAAATCGACCGCAAGGGTTCCACTTTTAAGTGACATTCCCGTGATCGGTTATTTTTTCACTCAAGAAAAGATGAGAAAAGTGAAAAAGGAAATTATCGTCATTATCACGTGTGAAAGCGCTGGTGGCGTAAAATGAAAAGAGAGTTTTTTGTGATCTCACTGTTTTTGGTGGTGATCGCGTTTTCAGCGTTGGCTGGGACGGCTTCTTTTTCGTTTTATCACGAGGACTTGTCGCAGGCATTTTTTGACATATCCACACAGTTCAACGTTCCAATAGTGGTCGATCAAAGTGTTAGCGGTCAGATCACCGCGAATTTGAACGATGTGAATTTAAACGAAGCTTTATCTTTACTTTGCAAAAAAGCCGGACTTTTTTATTTTGAAAAAAACGGCGTGTACTTTGTGGGCACGTCTGCCTCATCGGCTCTGATGAAGTTGTACGGTTACGAGACCAAGGTATTACCTCTGAAATATCTCAGCGCAGAGGGAGCGTTGTCGTTTTTGGGAGAATATTCTAATTACATTTCTTACGCTCAGGGTGTTTCTCTGTTGCTCTTTTCTGGACCAAAAGAGATTTATGACAGGGTCTTAAAGATTTTGAAGGATGTCGATGTTAAGTCGCGAAAGGTTTACATCACATACACTCTCTACGAGATCACCAAAGCCGAATGGCAAAACGGCGGTCATAATTTTGGAATCTTGAGTGAATTGCAAAAATTGAACAACAATTTCATGAGCGTGAATTTCGATGAATTTTTTAGAGAATCGAGACAGTTTACTTTTAAATCTTATGGATTTGCATTGGTAG
>WFSH01000179.1 GCA_015486145.1 Mesoaciditogaceae bacterium | reverse complement strand
TTTTCAATTTTAAAAGAGATAATTCTGATTGAAGTGTCACAAAGGTTGATATTATTAACGTATTGAGTAGATCAAATGAATTTGATAAATTGAGTTTGTATAACGTATAAAAATATGCCAGTGAAATCGTGAAAATCCAAGAAGATTCAAAACATATTCGTTTTAAACCTATTCTTTTTTTCATATTAACCTCCCACAATGTCGATTGTTAAAACGGCGATTGGTTCACAATCACCAATCGCCTGTAACATAAAAAAATTAATGGGAGCGTTCACTGCTTTCAAGATCAGACCCCAATTTTTACATGTTGAGAACACTCTTGGCTTTGATAATGTGCATTCCATCGGCATTCAGTAAAGCACTCCCACACCTATAGGCTTACTCCCAACAGGAATGGTTTTAATGACTCGATTGGTTTTGCCATCTATGACACAAAGCATATTACTGTAATAATTAGAAACATAGATCGTGTTCGTTTTTGGATTTATGCCGATGCCAGAGGGCCCCTTCTCAACAGAGATGGTTTTGATAATTTTGTTTGTTTTTCCATTTATGACGCTGACCGTATTACCCAAATTAGCCACATATATCGTATTTGTTGTCGGGTTTACACCAATGTTCATGGGGCCTTTTTTATCGATAATGCTTTTCACAATCTCGTTTGTTTTTCCATTTATGACACTGATTGTGTTGCTACCAAAATTGACAACATAGATCATATCTGTCTTTTGATTAACCGCGATATAAATTGGCTTGCTCTTATCTGAGATGATTTTAGCGACTCGGTTTGTTTTACCATTGATAACGCTGATCGTATTGGCACCTCCGCTTGCAACGTATATCATGTCCGTTGTTGGGTTTACCCCTATTCCATAAGCTGCGTATCCAACGGAAACTGCCTTCACAACTTGATCGGTTTTTCCGTTTATGAGGTAAACAGTGTAGTTGTCCGAAACGTAAACCATATTTGTTACTGGATTTACACCAATACCCCAAGCAATTCCAAAATTGTGACCAAAAGTGATAACTTTGACGTTGTGATCATTTTTACCGTTTATGACATTGAGCAAATCTCCTGAATTATTAACGTATATTGTATCTGTTGTTTCATTTATTCCTATGTTATCAGGTTTGCCTGCAACAGAGATAGTTTTAACCACTTTATTTGTTTTGCCGTCTATAATGCTGACAGTGTTACTGCCTTCATTGATAACGTAAACTTTGTTCAACGAATTCACCGTACAACCTGACACAACAACGCCAATTGTTGTAATTCCTACAATTAAAATCAAAAAATACCATTTCTTCATTTTCGCTTCTCCTTTCCAAAAATTCCCCGTTTTAGGCTGTATCACTTTGGGAGGCATCCCAGGGTGAGATTTTAATAGTTTAATTTGTCAAAGGAATCATCACTTTTTACGTTTTACCCACACAAAAATGAAGAAAATCCCAGTTTCTGTTTTCAAAATTGCTTCTTAATTCATCTCTCCATTTTTAACGACACTGAGATGTTTCAACTCATCTGTTCTTGCCAAAGAATCTGCTAAAAATGGCGCCCTGAATGTATTCTTTTATTTTTCCAACGTAAAGGTTGCTCAAAAGTTTCGAAAGATTTTCGTTGTTTGCGCTTACGAATTTTACATATCGCGATGGCAGCAATTTAAAGGTGTATTTTTTCCCAAATATTCTTTGTGAATAGATTTCTAACGTTATGAAAGGCTGTGAAATTTCTTCTAATGGCGTTTTTCCTTGCAAAGAACGAGGCAATTCGGTAATGAGATACGAGATTCCTTTTTTTATGATTTGACTCGTAGCTGGTACACCGCTTTCTAAAAGTGTATCCAGATTGAGAGCCGTTGTTTGAATTCTCAGAGATCTCTTTATCGATGTGCTCATCGTGGATATTGTTGATGTCGAAGAAAAACCAACGGAACTCAACGCAAGTTTCCAGCTCCACGAGCCGTTTTTCTCTTGAAAAGATATCAGTTTTTTCTGGATTTTATTTGCAAGAGACGATTTTAAAATATCTTTGATGCCGTAATCAAACATCTCATTTTTCATTTTTTTATCGTAGGAGTTCAAAGTACATTCATCGAGTTTGACCATGTAGGCCAATACAAAACTCCCATTCTCTCCCGTGAAAGATTTTGTAAGCAATTTGGAAACGGCTTCGTACAGATTAGCCATATCCGAGATGAACGCCGCATTTTTGTTAACCGCGTTTGGAGACATCCAGCTCGTCAACTCAGCTTTTGTGGAATTTCTGATCGTAGAAAAAATCGTCGGAAGTGAAAATAAAACGATTTGTTTTAATTTTTTTGAGGATTTAATTCGATTAGATTCAGAGAGAAAAAGAATATCGTTCAAATAACTCGAGCAAGCGGCATCTTTTACAAGGTTAGCGTATTTGGAAAGTTTAACTTTTGTTCCTCCTCCGAGAGTTTCTATGTTGCCAAGTGATGTATAAAAAGTGGGTAGTGCGGACATCTCGAATGGATCGTAATTGTTCAGTAAAAATTTTATTCCCTTTTGAAAAGCGGAAGTTGCCATCGGAAATCCACATTTTTTGAGCATAACGAGTGAAGATAACGTTGAACCAACTTGAAATCGTGACCCCAACGGGAAAGTGCTCAACATGAAGGCTCCATCTGGAAGTTGCCTGTTAAGTAAAGATTCCAAGAGTTGTGTTTGGACGTTTGATATTTGTGAATAAGTTATTCCATTTGCCGCCAAAGCGGAAAAGGCAAGGCTTAAGAAAATTAAAAAAGCCACGATACTGATAGTTTTCATATAAATTCCTCCTTATTCAAAAATTGAGGTGCTGCTCTTTCAATTTGACAGCAACTCCATTAAAAGAGAACACCTCTTGGATTATGATTTCTCAGCGAAAATCTTTTTCGACAAAAAGCTTAAAAATTCATGCCAGCCGATATGGCAAAAGTTCCTTCACTTTCTGCCAACACTTGCTGATAATCGGCATCGATGTTGTATTTGCCAAAAACCACGTTTGCTCCTATGTTCACCGATGGAATGGCTTTTGATCCCACGTTTTCGAAATTGACTCCTCCCCTTAAAATCAAATTATGAAATGGTTTCACCAACAACTCAAGAGCATTGGAACTTTGAGGCTGATACGTAATTTCATCTATACCGGAGTATTTGTCGTATATCAAGGCGAATTGTGGTAATATCCACACCGTTCTCAGTAAGTAATCGAAGGACCAAATTGATTGCCACGAAGAATCCTTTGGCCAAGATGGTTTTATATATCGTACAAAATTGAAAAGTTTGCAATAAGAGAAGATCGTTGACTCGGCATTGCCTATTTTGATATGTGAATTTTTATAAATGAACTCAACGTCCATTCCTATTTCGTTGTAATATTGTGAATTGCCATCCAGGGCGTTTACATATCTGATATCAAAGCCGGTATTTGGAAG
>WFSH01000178.1 GCA_015486145.1 Mesoaciditogaceae bacterium | reverse complement strand
TCGTAATTGTTTAACTTTCCATCGTCCATCGTTATCTTTTTTATGATCTTTTGAACACTTTCAACGAGTTTGGAGGGCTCAATGAGATCTATGCAGTACTTTCCAAGTGTTTTGTAGTAAGCAGAGTAAAATTCTTCCTCGTCTGAAAGTAGAAGAGTTCCATCCAAATCGAATAAAACAGCCTTCATCATTTTTGCATCATCCCTTCTTGTGTGCTCTCTCATACATTGTACCACTTCTCATTTCGATCCACATACTGGTGAGAATCCGTATTTTGAATTAAATGAAAGCAGGCATTTTATAAACGCCTGCTTTCACCCACTCGATGCTTAATTAACGTCAATGTTTACTTTCAGCAATCCATTGATCAACGGTTTTCTTGGTAACAGGGAAAAGGGGCATTGCAAGATGAGAAGGCATCAATTTGATGTTGTTAACGGCAAAGAAAGCGGCAGAGACACCTAATGCTGCCATTTTATAAGGTTGTTGAGCTATATCAACGGCCTCGGTTCCCTTTTTGACAGCTTGAATTCCTTGAGCTATTCCATCGCCACCTATAACAATTATGCCCTTTCTTCCAGAGGACTTTATCGCTTGAATTGCCCCAAGTGCCATCGAATCATTTTCGGCTATGACGGCATTTATGTTCGGATGTGCTACGAGTATAGATTCCATCACGGACATAGCCTTTGCCATGTCAAAGTTAGCGCTTTGATTGGCGACTATTTTGATATTTGGATATTTCGAAAGCACCTCCATTATTCCCTTAGATCTGTCGCGAGTCGCCGAAACCCCGGGAATACCTGTCAACAGTACCACATTGCCTTTGCCATTTAAAAGCTTTACGGCATATTGAGCTTCAAGTTTCCCATACACTACATTGTCAGAAGCTATAAACATGCGAACTTTCCCACCATTGACAGATCTGTCAAGAGTTATAACCGGTATACCTGCCTTGTTTGCAGCCACAACGGCCGGCACAAGGGCATCTGAATCAGTTGGATTTAAGATTATGGCGTCAACCTTTCTTTGAATCAGATCCTCCACTTGGTTGAGCTGTGTGTTATTGCTGTTATTTGCATTCATGACGATGAGGTTGATCCCCAACAGTTTTGCTTCTGCCTTCGCACCATTTGTAAAGGCAACAAAGTAAGGATTGTTAAGAGTTGAAACGCAAAAGCCGAACGTCAGTGCCATAGAAAGCACCGCAATACCTGCCAACATGGTTGCCACGAGAATGAGACTTTTCATCCTATACACCTCCTTAAAAGATAAGGGGTTTAACCCCCCATTGTTTATTCATTCCAGTACTTTTTGCCAAAACTTGTGAGCATAACAGCCAATAAAATAACTATACCTTTGACAACTTCCTGATAGTACGCTGAGATGTTCATAATAGTCATGCCGTTGTTCAAAACGGCTATTATATAACCTCCTATTATTGTGCCAACAACCCATCCTTCTCCTCCAAAAAGACTAGTGCCCCCCAGTACAACTGCAGCGATTGCATCTAACTCATATCCAGAACCAGCCGTGGGCTCCGCGGTACCCAATCTTGATGCGAGAACAATTCCAGCTATGGCAGACAACAATCCACTTATTGCATACACACTAATGAGAACAGACGATATTTTTATTCCGGCAGCTCTTGATGCTTTTATGTTTCCACCCACAGCATATACATGCCTTCCATACTTTGTCCTCGCAAGCACTATCCAAACCACCACAAACGCGATGCCCATCAGAATTATTGAAAATGGGATATCAAGCAGACTTCCTTGGCCTATAAAATCAAAAGACGAAGGAAGATTCCATATTGGTTCTCCATGTGTGTATATCAACGTCATACCGGTTATTGCCGACATGGTAGCAAGTGTGGCAATGAATGCTGGAATTTTTGCAAAAGCAACAATAATTCCGTTGACAATTCCAAAACCTATTCCAACGGCTATGCCTTCTATTAATCCCAAAAAGAGATTTCCAGTTGCAACCGTTGTCCCCGCCACAACTGCTCCAACGAATCCAGCCATCGCGCCGTCCGAAAGATCAATTCCGGCAGTTAAAATGACAAACATTTGTCCTAAGGCAAGTAGTATATTTATTGATGATTGTTTAGATATCAAAATGAAATTTGAAGCCGTGAAAAAATACGATGGCGATTCTATCGCAAAAAAGACTATTATACCAAACAAACCGAAAATGACGCCATATTTTCTGATGAATCCATTGGATAATGCCATCTTTTAAGATCCCTTTCCCTTCACTGCAAGTTTAAGAATATCTTCTTGAGTCGAATTAGCAGGATCAAGTTCTCCTGATATCCTTCCTTCACTCATTACAAGAATTCTATCTGAAAGATTCAGAACCTCAATGAGCTCTGAAGAAATGTATATTATTGAAACCCCCT
Organism: Mesoaciditogaceae bacterium; assembly: GCA_015486145.1. Taxonomy (GTDB): domain Bacteria; phylum Thermotogota; class Thermotogae; order Mesoaciditogales; family Mesoaciditogaceae; genus WFSH01. The sequence continues at coordinate 5,113 of WFSH01000178.1, read as the reverse complement.
TTGATACTTGATCGTATATGAATTTGTATATCTCGTATTTTGCTCCCACATCTATACCTCTCGTTGGTTCATCGAGAATTAGAATTTTAGGAGAGCGCACAAGCCATTTTCCAAGAACAACTTTTTGCTGATTTCCACCACTCAAATTATCAACTCTTTGATTTATACTGCTGATTTTGGTATTTAGATATGAAACGGAAGAACGCACCGATTTTTTCTCTTTCACAGCAGAAACGAAACCAAAATTTGAGAACAAATCTAAATTTGGCAGAGAGTGATTCTCTTTAACACTGAGTTGTAAAACCAATCCGAGATCGTGTCGGTCTTCCGGAACAAGAAAAATACCATTTTTGATAGCGTCTGTTGGATTCGAGATGCTAATAGGTTTGCTCTCGAGGTATAATTCTCCGGTAAATTTTCTAAGTCCAAAGATACTCTCGCCCACTTGCGTATTTCCACATCCAACGAGTCCGGCTATTCCCAATATTTCTCCTTTATGGAGTGAAAAGCTTACATTTTTAAAAGCATCAGAGGAAATGTTTTTTACATCAAGAATGATCTCATTTTTTACTTCATGAATCGGTTTTTCCGGAAATCTATTTTTCATACTTCTACCAACCATCATACTCACGACTTGTTCCATGGTGACTTCGTTCATTTTTTTGGTTGCAACAAGTTCACCGTTTCTCAAAATAGTTACAACATCGGCAATTTCAAATATTTCTTCGAGTCTATGAGATATAAAAATGATCGTTACACCCTGTGCTTCAAGCTTTCTCAATATGTCGAAAAGCACTTTTGTCTCTTTCAGCGTGAGAGCAGCTGTTGGCTCATCCATTATCAAAATTCTTGAGTTAGTTGATAAAGCCTTGGCAATTTCTGTCAATTGTTTATTTGCAACGCTTAAATCTTTCACTTTTGAGTCAACATCTATATCGCTAATTCCAAAAGTCTTTAGTACTTCATGTGTGGCATTTTTCATGGCTTTTTTATCGACAAAACTGATCTTGAAAAACTTCTTTGATATTTCTCTACCTAAAAAGATATTTTCATAAACGGTCAATTGCGGTACAAGACTAAATTCCTGGTGAATCAAAGAGATTCCCGATTGCATGGCATCTATGGGAGAGCGAAACTTCACCATTTTTCCATTAACGTATATCTCTCCAGAGTCTGGTTCAAGCTCGCCAGCAATAATTTTCATTAAAGTTGATTTACCAGCACCATTTTCTCCAACAATCGCGTGAAGTTTCCCTTCTTGAACTGAAAGATTTATATCTTTAAGCACCGTAACACCTGAAAAAGATTTAAAAACATCTTTTATTTTAAGTATTTCTGTCAATGGCTATCACTTCCAACTCTGAGGGTAGTTTCTCTTATTGCAAGTGATGGTTCGATCTTAATGTGCTTAACTCTTCTGTCAACTCCGGAGATCATGTCTATTAGCATTTTGGCAGATAACTGTCCCACATCGTATGTAGGTTGATGAACAGTTGTAAGCTTTGGAGTGTAATAAGAAGAAAAAGCTATGTCATCATAGCCCACGACAGAAATACTATCGGGTACTGCGATTCCTTTCTGCTTTAAAACCTCAATAACGCCAAATGCTATCAAATCATTTCCACAAAGTATGGAATCGAACTTTACATCTCTTCTTAACAACTCTTCAGTCATTTTAATACCGCTTTCATAAGTGTAATCGCCTAAAACCACAAGTGATTCATCGAGTTTACTCCTTAAATCTATCATATATCTTTTATAAGCTTGAAAACGTTCTCTGGCACCAGAAGAGATCAATTTTGATCCCAAAAATGCGATCCTTTTATGACCCAACGTGCGCAAGTGATCCATGGCAAGTCTCACGCCCACAGAATGGTCAACTGTAACATATGAGTAATTTGGACTTCTCACATATCTATCCATCATGACAATCGGCAACTCGTTATTTTCCTTTTTTAAATACTTTGTCGTATACTTTGAAGCCACTAATATTATCCCATCAACTTTCTTATCAAGCAACAATCTAAATTGGGCCTCTTCTATAATGCCAGAGCCATCAGTATTGCAGAGAAAAACAGAATACCCATTTCTATGAGCTTCATCTTGAACACCTCTTACCATTGAAGGGAAAAAGGGATTTTCTATGCTCGGTATCAAAAGTCCAAAAGTTTTTGTTGGCATACCCTTAAGAGCGCGAGCTATCGTATTAGAATGATATCCCAATATTTGAACCGCATCGAGTACTTTTTGTTTTAATTCTTCTCTAACACCCTTTGAATCATTCAAAACCCTGGAAACAGTTGAAATCGAAACCCCAGCAGCTCTTGCGACATCTTTTATATTTTTTCTATTCACCATTTAACCTTCCTTGCAAACGTTTTCAAGAATAATTATAAGCAAAAAACAAATGACAATCAACCTCGAAATTGAGGCATATTGAGGCTAAATTTACCATCTACAAGCATTAAATCCATAAATCGCTTTATTTCAAGCCAAATCTCCTTTTTTCGCTGAATTTCTCAAAACCGACTTGGCCTTTCCCAATATTTACTCTAATGAAGATTTTAAGAAAATTGGAATAAACGAAGAGCAGACCAAGAAACTGTTAAAAAGCGTCAAAGAAAAGATGGAACTCTTTAGAATCGTGGGGATAACATTTCTTGAATAACGACGTTCTTCGACATTCTGAATACCGCTTTACAAGCGGTGAATGTAATTTTTGAAGCCTTGTCAAAACTTATTCGCTCTTTTATTTGAGTCTTTGATCATTACAGCATCGTCCTGAATAGCTCTTTCGGAAATTTCAGGATGATATTGTGCTAAGAGATATAGATGTATTGCTTCTCACCCATCACTGATCACTCATCACTGATCACTCATCACTGATTCACAGCTTACTCCTCACTGTTCACTGATTTATACATTTCAAGACCCGACCCTAATTTTTTCCCGAACCTTCCTACATAGGCGGACAGTTAACTGCCCGCCGTATTCTACAATGATAATGTTTTTATTTGTTTAGAAATTTTGCCCTTATTTGCTCTGCCTGTTTTTGTGCTTGATCGAGTGCCTCTTGTGGAGATTTTGTGAAATGTATTGCGTCTTCAAATGCGGTTTGTATAGCTAAATCTACGCCTGGCCACCAACCAACAGTGGGAGTATATGCAATCGCCTTAGAAATTCCTACAAGCATTGAACCAATGTGATAGCTGTTATTTTGAACGTAAGCTTTCCATTGAGGTAAAAGCACAACTCTCTTGTTGAGAGGAGGATAATTGGTGTTCATTGACCAGAAAAGCTGGACTGCAGGTGAAAGTAAAAATTTAACATATTCCCAAGCTGCTTTCTGCTGAACTTTGGTGGATGTGTTGTAGATTACCAAAGTGGGGCCGTGAAACTCGGGATGAAATGCCACATCTCTTGGAATTGGAGCCATTGCAATGCCATCTTTTTGACCTGCTATATCTGATAGAATATAAGAAAGCTGTGCAGCACCTCCTAACGACATGGCAATAGATGAAGTGGTAAATTGACTGTCAAGATAACCGTTTTGTGCATAAGCGTAGCCTTTTTTAACGAGATTGACCAAAAAAGTTAGCGCTTTGACATTCTGAGGAGAATTGATCACAAGTTTCCCGTTTTTTATGTACTGACCGCCAAATTGAAAAGCTACAAAGCTGAAAGATCCAAAAGTAGTTCTGAATCCAAGTCCGTATCTCACGATCTTTCCATTTTTCTTGATCGTCAGAAGTTTTGCGTCTCGAGCCAGTTCTTGCATGGTTTTAGGAGGAGTGATACCAGCTTTTTCAAACATCAGCGGTCTATAATATAAAATCAACATGCTTTGACTGAACGGTAGAGTATAAATCTTGCCATCTATTTTTGACATTTTCAAAACCGACGGATACAATTCTTTGGCTACTTTCGAGAAATCCGAAAATTCATCCACAGGAGCGACCACACCTTTTGAAACAGCGTATGCCGCCCACGCCGGGAGATCCTCTGACATAGTTGGCAAAGCTTTTACTCTGATCGCTGTCATCACTTTAGAATCAACTTCGTGAGTACTCCCCAAGTAGACGAGCTTAACTTCAATGTTTGGGTGCTCTTTGTTGAAAAGATTGGTGATTTGTGTTAGCGTTGTGCCGAGTTTCGCACCCATTCCTTCCCAAAAAGTTACCACGACTTTTTGTTGAGCAAAGACTGAAAAAGCTAAAAGAGATAAAATAAGCAGAACGAAAATTACCCGTTTCATAATGTTTCCTCCTTTACGATTTTTTTGTATCGCCCTTCAGAATATGAAAGACCAATATTCGTACTCCCATCCATAAAACTCATGGTTCTCTTCATTTTTGTGTGGATAAAACATGACAAATCTCTATTCTGTCTGTTCTTGCAGATTTGAACAAGGTCATTCAAAGACACCTTGTCATCAAGTAAAAAACAAGCACCCTCGAAGCACTGTCAGGACATAAGAGCTTATTAGCATAGAGTCTTTTGCCTTAGTGTCATCCTGAATTTGATTCAGGATCTCTTCAAAACGAGATTCCGGCTCGGTGGCCGGAATGACCATTTTTCATAACCGAAGCGAAAGCTGAAATGGATGTCTCTTTTTTGAATCGTGTCATTCTGAACTTGAATCAAAATCTCGATCCACCTTGTTAGTTGCTTGAAGGTCCTGAATAGTTCCTACAGAACTTTCAGAATGACGCTGTGGTCAAAAATTCCAAACAAACGCCTGAATCAGTTTTAACAAGGCTTCAAGAAAATCGAACTGCTTGAAAAGCGGTACTAAAATGTCAAAGAATGCTATTATTCGAAATATGTTACCCACACAATCTCGAAGAGATCCGTTTTGGATCAAGCCTTTGGATATCTTTCTCAAAGTGATGGGAAGTTTGATATTTCACTTTTTCGCCTCCTATTGCGGGATGTGCTAATTTTTTGATTGCCTATAAATTTCCACTCCTATTTTTATCCCACATAGGAAGACGCTCCCTTATGAGCCTTGTTTCCCAGAAACACTTGCCAAATCTTTGATGTGTTCTAACAATTCTTCTTTTGTATAAGTTTCTTTCTTTACATCATCGCGCGAAAAATCATTGGGGCGTTC
>WFSH01000177.1 GCA_015486145.1 Mesoaciditogaceae bacterium | reverse complement strand
TGCATTCAGGCTTGGCAAACAAACACCTCGGCTCAAATGGACATCCACTCGGAAGTTCCGTCAAATCCGGTACTTCTCCTCCAACATCTATCTCTTCAGGCTTTAAACCTGATTCTGGCTTCGGCGCCGCTTTCTTCAATAACTGCGTGTACGGATGTTTCGGTTCGTTTATCACTTCATCAGATGGCCCTATCTCTACTAAATGTCCAGCGTACATTATCGCTATCCTATCAGATATATAATGCGCTCCTGCCAGATCATGTGTTATGAATAGATACGAAACTTTTTCTCTCTCTTTTAAGTCCAACATGAGATTCATTATGTCCAGCCTTATCGATACGTCCAACATCGATGTGGGCTCATCTGCCAATATGAGTTGCGGCCTGACAGCCAAAGCCCTCGCTATCCCCACTCTCTGTCTCTGTCCTCCGGATAATTCGTACGAGTATTTGTCCATGAAGTTTTTCGCCGGTACCAATCCACATATCTCAAGTAGTTCTTTTATCCTCTCTTTTCTTTCCGATTTGTTTCCCATTCTATGTACTTTTAATGGCCTTTCGAGTGTGTATTCCACGTCGTGAAGTGGATTCAAAGATGAGAATGGGTCTTGGAATATCATCTGTACGTGTTTCCTGTAATCGAGTAGTTTCCTTCGTCCCATCTTTCTCGGTATTTCTTTTCCGTTCAAGATGATCTTTCCACTCGTCGGTTCGTACAACCTCACCATCACCCTGGCCACTGTCGTCTTTCCGGATCCGGATTCTCCCACCAATCCAAGGACTTCTTCTTCGCCTATTTCAAGATCCACGTCGTTAACCGCGTGCACGATCTTCGTCTTGGTGATACCTCCTATTTTGAATTCTTTTACCAGTTTTTCAACTTTTATCACTGTTTTTCTCTTCGTCTCAGTCTGTTCTGTTCGCATCTCTCTCACCAACTTTGTCTCTTTCTATCTCTTTGTCGTACAAATGACACGCCACTTCGTGGTACGGTTCTATCTCCACAAGTTTCGGCGCTTTTCTGTCGCACACTCCCTCTATCCGCTTTGTGCATCTTTCGTAAAATGGGCATCCTTTTATTTCACGTGACAGGTCTGGTGGATGTCCAGCTATACCATGCAGCCTCTGTCTCTGTCCAACCAACGGCGGAAATGAGTTCATCAAGCCATGGGTGTATGGGTGAAGGGGTTGTTTGTAGAGTGTCTTGGATGGCGCTTTTTCCACTATCTCTCCAGCGTACATTATCGCTATCGTGTCACTTATCTCTACCAACAGCGATAGATCGTGTGTTATGAATATTATTGAGAATCCGAATTTTCTCCTCAATTCATCTATCTCTTGGAGTATCTTTTTTTGTACAACAACGTCCAACGCCGTCGTCGGCTCATCCATGATTATCATCTTTGGGTTTAGGGCAAGTGCCATGGCGATGACCACTCTTTGTTTCATCCCTCCTGAAAGCTGGTGTGGATACGCATTTAGGTATTTTTCTGAGATGTTGACGAGTGATAACAATTCTTTCGCCCTTTCTTCTAATCTGCCATTGTATTCATCCGTGTGGTACGTTATCGCATCAAAGATCTGGTCTTTGACTTTCATGACGGGGTTCAATACGTTCATCGACGCTTGAAAGACTATTGAAAAATCTTTCCACCTCGCTTTCCTCAATTCTTCTTCACTCATGCTCAACAGGTCTTTGCCTTCAAATTCCACTTTGCCTGAAAATATTCTTCCAGGTGGTTGGAGCATCCGCGTTATTCCGAATGCAAGTGTCGATTTTCCACATCCTGATTCTCCCGCTATCCCAAGAAATTCTTTCTCTTTGAGCTCGAATGAAACGTCTCGCACGGCGTGAACTGTCGCACTTTTGAGCGTGTATCCGGCGTTGAATTTTTCCACTTTTAAGAGTATTCCCATTTATCATCGCTTCCTCAACCGTGGGTTCGTCAATTCGTCAACGGCAAAATTCATCAACGCAAATGACATCCCAAGTAACGCTATGAGAAGACCAGGTACTGCCATCCACTGCCACAGTCCAAAGAGTATCGCTTGGTTGTTCTGGGCCCAATACAATATCGTACCCCACGATACGGCAGATGAATCTCCAAGTCCTAAAAACTCCAACCCTGCTTCACTTAGTACCGCGTATATCGCCGCTCCAAAGAAGTTCGCCACTATGAGTCCCAACATGTTCGGAAAGATGTCAAAAAATATTATGTGTGATGATCTTTCTCCAACAACTGTGGAGGCTTTGACAAAGTCTCGATTTTTGAGTGTCATCGTCTGTGACCGAAGTACCCGCGCTCCCCACGCCCATCCCGTTATCGATATGACAAATATTATCGTCCAAATTCCTTTGACTGTTATGTACGCAGCCAAGATGATTATTAGCGGCAATCCGGGTATCACAAGAAAGATATTCGTTATTGTCATGAGTATGTCGTCAACTTTACCTCCAAAGTATCCAGCTGTCAGTCCTATGATCACCGAGACGGTCGTCGCAATGAGTCCGACTATTATCCCAACCATGAGGGATAATCTCGTCCCCCATACAACTCTCGAGAAGATGTCCTGTCCGGTCGCGGTCGTGCCCAACCAGTGTTTCGCGTTTGGCGACTGTAGAGGTGTGAATCCCATGTAAGTGGGTGAATACGGCGCTATGTACGGCGCAAAGATTGCCACAATTACAAAAAATATGAATAGACTCGCTCCCACCGCGGCTTTTCTGTTTTTGAAAAATGCCAATATGTATTTCATCTCATTCACTCCCCGTTCTTACTCTTGGATCTAAGAAGATGTACGCTATGTCAGCTATGAAATTCGCCACAAGCACCGCAATAGTTATGAACAAGAATATCGCTTGCATTAGTGGATAGTCTATGTTCAACACCGATTGGTACAAAAGGTATCCAACACCTGGATATGAAAAGACTATCTCTGTTAATAATGCCCCACTTATGATAAAACCCAATGCCATTGCGAATCCTGTGAAACTCGGCAAGATCGCATTCCTCGCCGCGTATTTGTATTCGATCACTCTGTCTGGAAGCCCTTTGGCTCTGGCAAATGTTACAAAATCATCCGAAAGCACGCTTATCATGTTGTTTCTCATCGTGAGTAGCCATCCACCCATCGCCGTTACGATTATGGTCGTCGCTGGGAGAATGGCATGATATAAAATAGAACCTATCAACGCAAAACCTGTTAAGTTCTCATTTGAGGAGTAGGCTCCTCCAAGTGGAAACCACCCCATTTCAAATGAAAAAACGTAGAGAATCACAAGGGCAAACCAAAAGTACGGCATGCTGTTTAAAAATAATGACAATGGTACAACAACACTACTCGATGCAGAGCTCCTTCGCCATGATGTCCTTATCCCTAAAATGGTTCCCAACAAGAACGCGATAACCGTCGATATTCCAAAGAGTCCTATCGTCCACGGTACGGCTTGAGATAAAACTTTCGCAACTGTCGTGGGATAAAATGACACGGATATCCCAAAATTGCCGCTGATCATTCTCCTCAGATAATCCACATATTGAATCAGCATGTTTTGATGCACGTTTATCCCAAATGCTATCTCAAGTGCACTTATCGCTTGTGGATTGAGACGACCTTGAAATTTCGCTATCATAACTTCAGCTGGGTTTCCTGGCATGAGCCTTGGAAGTATGAAGTTTATAGTTAATGCCGCCCATGCCGTTATGATGAAAAAAATAATCCTCCTTACTATATAACGCATAAATTCACCGGCCTTTCATTAAAATTGTTAAGCTTCGTTTGATTACAACAAATGGCTTGTGTTTGGACTCTCTACAATCCTGAACACGAAAGAATAATTATAAGATTTATTCGCATATAACGTGAATTCCGGATGCGACTTTGATCCCCAACTATTATCATCCCCTTCTACGAATCTAATATAGCAGATATATATTGTCCAAACGATCATGACATTCTTTATCATCCTAAAAATTTTGAAAAATTCTCTCATAAAAAACAGCCTTAAGAGATTCCGGCCTTTTGGCCGGAACGACGTTCTAACAGCGATAAAACATTTATTTAGCTTCAACTTTTCTGAATTTTAATGCTCGCAATTTTAAAATAAAAAGCAAAAAGGATGGAAACATTGAGTCCCCATCCTTTGCCAAATTATTTTATTTTAGATGAATATTAAGCGACATTGGTAAACCATCTTCACCATCGAAATTGCCCCCAGAGGTGTAGGGATTACTTTCAGATGGCCACCCAACAAGATGTGCTGTAGAATAGTCAAAGAACTGTGTTCTATTGGTTAAAACCACAAAAGGAACGTCTTCAAGCACTATTCTCTCAATCGTATATATTGCTTGTTTTTGAAGATTTAAATTGCTCGTGCTGGCGTAAACTTTTAGTGCTGCTGTAATGAGAGGATTCGTATACCTTGAGTAATCACTCACAGCCGTCTCCCCTATTTTAGATGCTGAAAATGCTGGGTTAAACTCTCGATAGTACAAATAGTAAGGCGTAGGACCTACACCTGTCCCCCAGCAAATCACCATATCATAAGTGCCTGTCATGACACTAGAAATGTATGTGGACCATGGTTCTTGGTCTATTGTTGTTCTTATACCAATTTGTTCAAGTTCTTTGGATATCACTTGAGCCATTGAGATGAAATCGGTCCATCCGGCCCCAACAAGTATTTTGAATGTAGGTAAAACTTTTCCATTTGGGGTAGTCAAAAGACCACGTGAATTTTTCTTAAATCCTATGGAAGCAAGTAACTCTTGCGCTTTTTGAGGATCATAAGAACCTATTTGAGAAGCCAAGGTTGATAAAGTTGGATCTATCCATTCTTTTTGTTGGGCTGGAATTATTCCTGTGGGATTCTGATCATATCCACCTGTACCAAAATATGCCGTTTTTTCAAGTGTTTTCCTATTTATTGACATCGATATCGCTTTTCTAAATATGGAATCGTTAAACGGAAACTTCTGCGTATTCATATACAGTACATTGATGTTGTTCGTTGGCCAGAACATATGGTTCAAAGTTGGATTCGGCGAAATCCAAGTTCTTTGAGGATCAGGAATGTATAAATAGCTAGCATCGTATTTATGCCGTAGCATATATAAAAGTGCCGTGGTGTTGGATTTAACAGAATACATTTCTATCTCATTAAGATAGGGTCTTCCTTTCATCCAGTAATTGGGATTTTTGACAGCTATAATTTGATTAGGTGCATTAAAAGCTTTGAAAATGAATGGTCCAGTGGCAACTGGTTTAGGATTCGTGTACTTCGTTGGATCCAAAATTTTTGACCACACATGCTCCGGGACTATTAAGACACTTGAAATATAATAGAAAAGAGGTGTATCTGGCTTCGAAAATGTGAAAATCACTGTATCTCCCTTTGCTTTAACACTTTGAAGAGTAGACGTCTTGGACCATATACCATAGGTGTCAAGAGCTGGATAGCGCTTTATATAATTGAATGTAAATGCCACATCTTTGGCCGTAAAAGGAGTGCCATCAGACCATTTAACATTTTTTCTCACCGTTACGACCAATTTCAAAGCATTGTCTTCCCACTTGTAAGAAGTGGCAAGCATGGGTGTTATGTGATTATTTAACGAATTAACGTAAAAAAGAGGTTCGTAGATTTCTGGAATAATCCCTAAACGTACCCCAGGTGACAAAAATGGGTTTAAATTAAAAGTTAAAGGTCCCCATGGCATAACTAATCGTAATGTTCCACCATATTTGGCATTTGGAACTTGCGGGAAAATGTTAGTAAGACTCTGTGAAAACGCAACAACTCCTAAGAGCAAAAACGATGAAACAATCACAAAAATTAGAAACTTTTTCATACAAACTCCTCCCCTTTCATTATTCAATAAAACAGCTTTTCAAGATGTACAAGTTTGTGTTGATCAACATTTTGAGAATCAAATTTTTAACTCACCTCCCTTTTAAACACTTTTTTCAACGAATGAAGCTTCAAAATGAGGGTATTCAATTTTTCTAATTTTCTCCTGATATTAGGCAACAACATCAAGAATTTAAGAATTTACCTTTTAGTTTGAGTGCAACACTCTATGTTCTTCTACGCTTGCCATTCTGAAAAGCTGGGATATAAATACCTATCACACTTTGGATAGTAGTTAGACTTTTTGTGTTTTTATCATGATTGCTTCTTGTCATGTCCAAATTTTTTGCCACTCTTTTTTGATCGTTAAAGTGAGGGTAAATTGAAGTTTTTAGTTGCTTCTATTTTTGCCAAAAATAAAAATCTTCAGTTATCTTTAAAATATCTAATTTCAGATTTCTTGCGTTTCGTTGTTCACATTTCGAACAAATTACACATTTTAAAATATACCACGAAAAATCTTTCGTGTAAAGATCGATTCTGAGCTTTTTTATTTACCTCTTTTTTCTCCACAAGAAATTGTGAAACCGATTTTTTTGATTTGTTTTCTGCACCCCACTTGAATTTTTAAAACTGCCGTACTTTCTCATCCTTTAACGGCCCCACCAAGTAAGCCCTTGACAAAATATTTCCCCATTATGAGATAAACGATGATAGTTGGTAAAGCAGTCAAAAGTGCACCTGCCATCAATGTATTCCATTGAGATATCATTGAGCCTTTGAGGTTATTGAGCATAACCGTTACAGGTCGTATACTGGGTATAGAACCAAGGGTCAACCCAAAAAGGAAATTGTTCCAAATATTTGTAAACTGCCATATTGTCGCTACCACTATACCAGGAATCGAAACAGGTATCATAATCTTAGTATATATCTGCCACACATTCGCTCCATCAACTTTCCCAGCTTCTATTAAACTTGTGGGAACAGAACTATAAAAATTTCTGAAGATCAAAGTCGTTATTGGTATACCGTAAGCAGTATGCGTTACGATTAATGACCATATATTCCCGTAAAGATGGAGCACTGCCATGAACTTCACCAATGGTATTAGTACCACTTGATAGGGCAAAAACATACCAAACAGAAGGAAAAGAAAAACCATATTTGCCCCTTTGAATTTAAGTTTTGTTAGTGCAAACCCTCCCAAAGATCCTAAAAGGACAGAAAATATAACAGCTGGTATTGTAAATTCAAAACTGTTCACGAATCCTTGTTTTAGGCCTCGCCATGCTATAAGAAATCCTGACCAGTCCACATGAGTTGGAAGACTCCAGGAACTTGTTGTATATATCTCTGAAAGTGATTTTAAAGAAGTAACTACCAAAAAATATATTGGAAAAAGGAAAAATACCGTTGCCAAAATAAGAACCACATACACTGCCACTTTTGATAATTTCATGATTCTTCCTCCGTTATTTTACCAGCTATAAACAAATACGGAATAACCACAGCGAGAGTTAGTAAAAAGACCACAACAGCAATGGCTGCTCCCTGAGCCACAAAATTCTGTTTAAAAGCTGCTATGAACATATAAACAGCTGGCATGTCAGTCGCAAAGGCAGGTCCTCCTGATGTCATAACCCAAATAATATCGAACATCTGTAAAGAGAGTTGGACCATAAGGACAAAGGCAGTAACTGTCGATGATTGAACCATTGGAATTATTATGTTCCAATACAATCTAAATCCATGTGCACCATCTAATTTTGCCGCCTCAATGATCTCTTGAGGAATACCTCTTAGGCCTGCGAGATATATTGATGTCGTGAACCCAGTGTATTGCCAAATAGTTGCTATTATAATGGCAGGAAGGGCGAAAGACATACTTCCCAACCAATTTACAGATGGCAATTTTATGGCTCTTAAAAGTACATCTATGGCACCATTTGTTGGATCATAAAGCCACACCCAAATAGTTCCAGATACCACAAGAGATATTGCCATAGGGAGAAGAAAAACGGTTCTAAAAAAGCTCTCGAATTTCACACCGGTATTAAGTAATGAAGCAAGAAAAAATCCTAATGCCATTGAACCTAAAACAAAAAACGGTAAAAAAGTAAAATTGTTAATGAGATCCATATGGAATCTCAAATTATTTGTGAAAAGTGAAGCATAGTTACTCAAACCTGCAAAAGACCAATTGGGCATCAATGTATTCCAGTTCGTAAAGGAAACAGCTATTGTCCAACCTATGAAAGCGTAAACAAAAATCCCAACTATTGTAATTGAAGGCAAAACAAAACCAATTGATGCAAACGCCTTTTTATTCATACAACCTCCCTAAACAAAGAAGGAGGAGAGAATCTCTCCTCCGAAATTATCTATTTTCAGTGAACTAGTTCTTTGGGCGTCAAATATCGACCGTTAACGCCATTGAGATACTTAACCGCTTGCTCGAGCGGCATGCTGGGATGATATTCAACAACAGTTAATGCATTTTCCCATGCCGTTACAAATGGTGCAGGGGCTTCACTACCATGAACAGCAGAAGCAACCAAAATATCTTTCTTTAATTCTTCCATGTTAACAACTTGTACACTGTTAAAACCAGTGGTTGGAACATCTATTCGGGCTGGTATTGAACCCTTTATTCTGTTAAAGATTGCTTGTCCTTTGACCGTTGCTATCGTTTTGAGCCAATCATATGCATATTCTTTTTCGGTTGGCGAGAGCCCTCTTGGTACCGGGAAGGCATCTATAACTAAATTATAGACACCCTGACTTCCTGGAACGGGAACTGCTCCATAATTTATCCCGGCTTTGAGTCCTAATCCCATAAAGTATCCATTTGCCCAATCTCCCATGATCGTCATAGCCGCTTTTCCATTTGCCACCAACCCACAAGCTTGATCCCAAGTAAGAGAAGCATGATTCACATTCACATAGTGCTCCATTATATATCTAAAATCTTTGAGCGCTTCTTTAACCTTGGAATTGGAGTAATTTACTTTGCCTTGGAAAAATTCATCGTAAGTTTTAGGCCCAGCAATAGCAAGTAATGGTTCTTCAAACACCATGGCTGCTGGCCATTGATATCTATCGCCCACCGCAAGTGGCGTGTACCCAGCAGCTTTTATTTTCGCCATGACATTCATAAGACCTTGGAAAGTCGTTGGAATTTTTAGCCCAAGTTTTTTGAAAATTGACATGTTGTACCACAACATATTTGCCCTGTGAATATCCATTGGAACAGCATAGTACTGCCCTCTATAACTACAAAGCTCTTGGATTCTTTTTGGAAAAACTTTTGTCCATCCTTCGGATTTCCAAAGGTTGGTTATGGGATCCAAAAGATTTGCACTCGTGTACTCGTACATTTCCCATCCTGCATGAACCTGAAATGTCGTTGGTGGCAGACCTGCAAATATCAAAGATTTTATGACCGCGTGCATATTAACACCTGCACCACCCGCCACTGGATTTTGCGCAATTTTGATGTTCGGGTAAAGTTGATGGAAGTAATTAAGTTCAGCTGTTATGGCTTGCTTTTCACCACCTGCCGTCCACCAATCATAAATAGAAAACTGTGCTGCGAGAACAGCAATGGACCCTACAAGTGTTAGGATCACAAACAAAACTCCTATCTTCTTCATTCATCATCCCTCCTTAAAAATTTTAAATTTATCGGCCACTGGCCGTCATCGGTCAATTTCTTAGAATTTACGAAACTTCAAGTGTTTCTATGATGTGATCTATTGCCATGATGTTACCACCAAAAATTGAAGCTGATCTCCCCTTAAAAACGGTATCTCTAAAAATAACACCATCTAAAGTTTTTGGCATTACCCGTTCGGAAATCCTTTTATACAGCTCTTTACCAAAATTCTTCCAAATTGAATCAGAATCACCACCAATAATGATGACTTTGGGATTGAAGGTATTCACAATATTGATAATAC
>WFSH01000176.1 GCA_015486145.1 Mesoaciditogaceae bacterium | reverse complement strand
GCGTTGTTTTAGTTGGATCACGCCTGTAAGTGACAAAGCTGTAAGACGGAACTTCTATAAAATCACCATTTTTGAGTGACTTGAGGTGCTCAAAAAACAGATCAAAATCAAATGCGGATGGTGAATCAAAATTTACTTCTCTTGGATCAACACCCACACTGAGATCTTTATAATAGCTATCCATACTAAGACACACCGTTTTTTCTCCAAAATGCTCAACTATCTTGTTGGCAACGGTTGTTTTTCCTGCACCGCTTCCGCCAACTATGGCAACAAAAGTGCTCATGAACCCACCTCACTCACAAATAACTTTTTCAAATCACCTTATTTACAATTCTACCACTTCTTTAAAAACACCTGCCTTATTTTGAAAGTTTTGAAGGTACCATTCAGGATCTCTTCAAAACGGGATTTTGGCTCGGCGGCTGGAATGATCATTGAGCGATTCATAACAGCATCAGAAAAAAAGACTCTATAACGCACGAGTCTTGATGAGCTTTGAAACCGTTTATTTTCATAAAGTCAAGTGTGGAATGCACAAGTCAATAAGAAGAAAAACTAAATCGTTGGCCACTTTTTCAGTGTTATACTTGGTTCACTTAGATCTATGACAGATTGGAAATTGCCTCGTATTTTTTCAAAACATCTCGCGATTTCTCGATCACACTTTTCATCATTTCCGACAAATCCACGTTCTTTCTACTGCATCCAGATGCTCTTGCGTGGCCACCGCCACCAAACTCAACCGCTATTTCACTTACATCCACATAATCTTTGGATCTGAATGAAATGTTCACCTGTTTTTCAGGCCATTCCGTGAAAAGAATTGCAACCTCAACGCCGTATATGGATCTGAGTTCACCGACAAATCCTCTCACATCCTCGTCTGTGCAATTGTGACTTTTCAACATTTCAGCTGAAACGTAAGCCCACGCAAGTTTGCCGTTCTCTTCAACTTTCAAAGTATCAATCATTGCAGAAAAGAGTTTGAACTCTTTGATGGTCCTGTGTTCAAGCACCACTGAAGCGATATGTTGAATATTTGCTCCATTTTCAACGAGCTCTGATGCATATCTAAAAACTTTTGCGTCAACATTCGAATACTTAAAAAATCCCGTATCTGTTGCAATTCCAAGCAAATTAACCTCTGCAAGATCGGGATCGTATTCAACTCCCATTTTCTTTGCCATTTCGTAAACTATCTCCGCCACCGCGGCATATCTGTGATCGTAAAAATCTATTTCTCCAAATCCCACATTCGTTTTGTGATGATCGAGGGTTATATCTGGCTTTTTGTCCTTCAACAATTCAACAGATGCGCCTATTCTTGAAATTTCCGAGGCATCCACGGTTATCGATGTATCGTATTCGTAGCTTCGCAACTGTTCGACATTTTTTATCTCAGAAACCCCGGGTATACTCTTGTAGAACCATGGAATTTCATCATCAATACAACCCTCCACAACTTTACCCATTTTTCTCAAAATTCCCATCATCGTTGCCACCGAACTTATGGCATCACCATCGGGTTTGATGTGCCCTATAACTAAAACTCTTTTTGCAGCTTTTATTCTTTCAATCACGTCATCCAAGGTTTTCAACAAAAAAATCATCTCCACTTATTTTTGGTACTGATTTTGTGAAAGCTGGGAAACCACCATATTAACCAACGAATTCAACTGATCACTTGTGGCTTCTTGTGAATAAGCATCCATCAGCCATTCCCGATACCATCTTTCACCACTGGTTTGAGGAATAACCGAAGATTTTACCACACTTTCTTCCATTTTGTCAAACATTTGAGACAGCAATATTGAAACGAACTGGGTGGCAGCTGCTCGTAGTTTGTTTTTACCCAAATTTTGAGAATTCAGAAGACTTATAGGAGAAGAAACATTCACATTACCACCACATTTTGCTGGATTATTCCTGATCTGTGAAGAGATTCTACTATTGCTATGATATCCTGAGGCGTGGCTCCAAGGGTTTTAAGTGCGTTTATAAGATTTGCAATTGTACTGGATACCGTTTTCGTTCCAGCGTTCGAAATATTTCCATTGGTTACCGAGATGGAAAAATTACCGTAACTCATGGTGAAATCTGGGAGCTGGATGTCTCCACCAAACACAACTGTTCCGGTGCGTTCGTTTATCACTATCTCCTGTGGTATGTTGGGAGTTACCGGTATTTGTTCAACGATCGCGAGAAAATCTATCAATTTATTTTTAAAAACCACTGGCAATTTTATGTTTATCGCCGCGGCATCTTTTGCCTTGGCAATTTCAGTGCCAAACTTTCCATTTATAGCTTGTGCCACCCTTGCAGCCGTGACAAAATTTGGTCTGTTAAGCAGAAGGGTAACGGTATTAGCTTTTACTATATCGGTAGGTATGAGTTTTTGCACTATCGCTCCGTCGGGTATTGTGCCCACGAGCTGATCTCTTTTTTGCAAAGAAACCGACTGTTTGGTGTCAACCCCACCAATGGATATTTGTCCTTGAGCCACGGCGTACACGTTTCCGTCCGCACCGTAAAGCGGTGTTTGCAAAAGTACCCCGTTTTCCAAACTTTTCGCATCCCCCACTGAAGAAACCGTTACGTTCAATTTCATACCAGGATAATAAAAAGGCGGAATGTTGGCGGTAACCATAACGAGCGCCGTGTTCTTAGAATTGAGCTGTGCGGCAGTCGTGATCACCCCGAAATTCTTAAGCATGTTGGCAATAAGGGTCGATGGGAGTTGTCCGCTATCCCCGCTCCCGTTTAGGCCAGTTACCACTCCAACTCCAAAAAGTTGGTTATCCATTGCACCTCTAAATCTCGCTATATCTTCAATTCTAACGACAGAAGTTGCAAAGATCATCGATGCCAAAAATAAAACAAGATTAAAATAAACAACCTTTCTCATCAGATTCACTTCCAATCAAAAGAGTATAGAAGCAAGGGTACTGAGCATCCATGTTATCCATCTACTTTGGTTCATTCCTTGTTGAAACACCAAATTGCCATCGTACCAAATCTGCAGATCGGCAATTTGCGATGAATTGATGGAATTTGTGGGACTTATATCGTTGGGATTAACAATACCTTGAATTTGAACTTGCTTCATTGATTCTCCAACTTTAACGTCTTTCGTTCCTCTGATCTCAAAATTACCGTTTGGTAAGACTTTCGTTATTATCGCTGCGATCTGGGTTACAAATTGAGATTGATCTTTAGAGGTGGATGTCTTGTTGGAAATTGTGGTAACGTTCGTTTTATTACTTCCAAGTGGTATGAATTTGTTTATGTCAAAATTAGTGACAGATTTTAGAAGACCTGCCAGTAATGACAACAGTCCCCCTTTGTAATTGGGATTACTGTATGAAAACGAAGCAGTTGTGTTGTCGTACACCATGACATTTAACACATCCCCCACCGAATTAGCTATCTTCATTGCAAACGGAGACTTGAACCTCTTATTGGTTGAAGAGGTCCACAGAGAATCTGCAAAAGAAAGTGAAAAAGCAAGCGTTACGATCAAAACAACCGTCACTATTCTTTTCAACTCACTCCCCTCCCGAATAAATACGTATTTTAGGACCTTTTTCGATTACTCCATACAGCATATATCCATTCTCCACATTTCTAACGGGTATGACTTGTCCAACAACACCGTTTTGCATCGCTCTCACGAAAGTGGTTACCATCATAGCCGGATACGAAATGTAAGCGATTAGAATTTGTCCGGTGATCACCGCGGGTGGAGATTTTAAGCCTTTTAAAGATATCACCTGCCCTTTCAAAAATGACCACACGGCTAATTTACCCACACATGCCTTAAAAGACGTGGCATAAGCTGTTGTAGTGGCGTAAACATCCAACCGCTCCAACCTTAAAAGATCGTTCTCGATCTTCTGACCGTACCCTATTTTTCTCGAAGCTACCACCACATTTTCATAGTCATGAACGACGTATTTTAAAACGGCAGATTTTGCCACCTTCGAAGACAAAATAAAATTCACCGGCACGCCCATCAAGTGTTTGGATATACCAAATGGCTTTCCAACGTCAATAAAGTCAAAACGTAAACCCGAGATCCTGTTCGTCAAAGAGAATTCAAATCTTTTCTTCAAATAGGAATTTACAACTTTGGGAATTTTGTCCATTCTATTCACCTTACCTATGGCACGAGTTTCAAACTCAACGTTGACGTATGTGTTCGTATCGTTCGCGCTTATCTCAACGAGTGCAAACTTTTTATCACCAATTTCCGAAATGTTCTTGATTCTGATTTCACAATCACTTGTCGGTATTCTAACGGTTGGGAAATCCGTGATAAAAACCTCCGTTGCTAATTTAGTTGACAATGCCCGTTGAATCTTTGCCACACCGATCGTAAAAGCTCTTGATGAGATCTTTATCTCAGTCGATGTGAGCAAAACATCCAACCATTTAATTTCCCTTTCTGCACGAATTTTCACGCTTTTTGCATCTATAACGTAATAAGTTCCGGGTTGCGGAGCAAAGGCCACTTTGAAATTCTTCAAAGTTTGAACGGATATCCCACTAAACGTGGCGGCGAGATCGTACAATGTGACGTATTTTCCACTCACAATCGCATTGGATTTTAAAGTCAGAGTTGAAGCAAAAGAAAAAAACCCAAAAACAACGATCGTAACGAATGCGAGTGTTTTCAACTTGCATCATCTCTTAAGCGATGCCGTATCCTGTAACATTTGATCGGAAGTCTGTATCACACGTGCATCAAACTCGTAAGCCCGCTGGGCGTTGATCATGCCTATCATCTGTTGTATTATGTCGACGTTTGACATCTCAAGATACCCTTGTCTCAACGCCCCAAATCCGTCTTGATTAGGGACGCCTTGGATTGGTTGTCCAGATGCCGATGTGGCTGTGTACAGGTTATCACCTATGGCATTTAACCCGGCGGGATTCAAAAATTTCACGAGTGTTATGCTTCCAACCTGAGTGGGTGTTCCATTTGCCCCCATCACAGTGACGGTACCGTTGGGAGCGATGTCTATAGATGTAGCATCTGAAGGAATCACAATGTTTGGAACAACGATATACCCATCCGATGTCACTATTCTTCCCTGACCATCCAGTTTAAAACTTCCATCACGCGTGTAAGCAATTTGACCGTTCTGAAGCTGAACCTGGAAAAATCCATCTCCTCCTATGGCAATATCGAGAGGGTTACCGGTGTGTTTTATGTTTCCAAGCGTAAACAGTCTGTTTGTGGCCACTGTCCTTACACCGTGTCCTCTATACAATCCGGTCGGTGATTGCGTATTCTGCGATGTGGGTGTGCCTGCCGTAAAAATATCTTGATAAGCCAATGATGCAAATTCTGCACGACTTTGTTTGTACCCAGTGGTGTTAACATTGGCGAGATTGTTGGCTATGATGTCCATCATGAATTGCTGAGCACTCATTCCGGTGGCAGCGGTTGAAAGTGATCCAAGCATTTTATCTCCTCCTTCCTCATCTGGCTCGTCCAACGCTTATTGAAGTGGAAAAAAGTGAATCCTCCGTCGTCACAACTCTTTGGGCAATTTCATAGTGTCTATAAGCGTTTATCATGTTCACCATCTCCCTTATGGCATTAACATTTGAGCTTTCAAGATAACCTTTCAAAATCTTGGCATCTGGCTTTAAAACAAATTGCCCACTTTCTTTGGTCGGAACGAAACAAGTATTCCCTACTTTTTCAAGGTAATTCGGCTTTTCAACATCAAAAACCGCTGGACGAACTCCTGGTTTGTAAAAAATTGGTTTGAGAGCTGCGTTTAAGACCTCTCTACCTTCATTATCGACAAGATATCCCGCGGAGGAAAGGCTAAAACTGCCATCTCTCGTGTAAACGATCTCTTTCCCGTCTTTAATGGCAAAGAAACCCGGTCCGTTTATGGCAAAATCCGTTGGTCCACCTGTTTTCTCCAAAGAACCTTCTGCCATATCTGGAGCAACCCTGTCAACGACAACCGCATTTACAGTGTTACCTAAAAAAGCGTCTTTACGACCAAGGGAAGTTCGATAAATCTTTCGGCTCATGATGGCTTCAAAAGACATGGAATCGGCTTTGTAACCTGTGCTGTTTATGTTTGCAAGATTGTTTGCAATGTTATTGATCATGGCCTGATCCACAAGCATTCCCATAGTTGCGGTGTAAAAACCTGTATGCATTTCACACATCACCTCGTAAGATCATTCGACATCAGATTTTGTAACTCCTTTTCGAAAGAGTACCAATGAATCGTCTAATTACCCACAATTCAATTACTAACTTGGTACACAGACTCCCCATCAAATAATGTCAAAGCATGCTGTTATTCAAAATACGTTATCCACACGATCGTGAAAAGAACCTTTTTAATCTGATTTATCAAAGAAATCGTCATCTTTTTATCCACATAAAAAAGAAGAAAACCACGAGAGTGATATAATTGTTTTGATAATTCGAAGGGAGTGTTGGAATTGCTCTTCAAGAAGAGTGTGGAAGAATTGATAAACGATATAAGCAACGGGAAATTGGATGAAAATTCCGTCATCTCATATTTTAAGGAACGCTCCGCCAACCTCAATTCAAAATTGCAAGCTTACATATCAACCTGTGAGATTGGGAAAAACGATGGACCTCTCCGTGGAATTCCCTTTGCAATCAAAGATAACATGCAATTATATGGCACAAAAACAACATGCGGATCCAAAATTTTAGAGAACTACGGTTCAACCTTCACTGCAACGGCTGTGAAAAAATTGTTAGACAACGGTGGAACTGTCATTGGAAAAACAAATTTAGATGAATTTGCAATGGGAGCTTCAACGGAATACTCTGCCTTTTTCCCAACCAGAAATCCATGGGATCTTGAAAGAGTTCCAGGTGGCTCGAGCGGAGGTTCCGCAGCTGCGGTGGCGGCAGGCATGGTTCCATTCGCGTTGGGTTCAGACACAGGTGGCTCAATACGACAACCCGCATCATTCTGTGGAATAGTGGGATATAAACCCACTTACGGTCTCGTTTCAAGATATGGACTCTCTGCTTTTGCTTCTTCCATGGATCAAATTGGTCCTCTGACAAAAAATGTCAGAGACGCCGCGTTGATAGGAAACATGATATTTGGGGAAGATCCAAAAGATTCCACAACGTGTAGCAAGAGAATAGACGCCATGAGCACCCTAGAAAATTCCATAGAAGGAATGAAATTTGCTCTTCCATCTGAATTCACAGATAGTTTGAATTCAAATGTCAAGCGGGTACTCGAAGAAGCGATAGAAAAATTCAAAAAATTGGGAGCAAGAGTTGAAGAGATATCACTTCCAATTTTGAAATATGCCGTGGCCGTATATTACATAATAGCTCCAGCAGAAGCTTCATCAAATTTATCACGATATGATGGAATTAGGTACGGATTGAGAATTGAGAAAGATTCCATAGACGAAACTTACAACCAGACAAGGGATGAAGGATTTGGAAGAGAGGTGAAGCGCAGGATCATGCTTGGAACGTTTACGTTATCCGCTACCTATTACGACGCTTATTTTGATAAAGCACAAAGAATGCGTGCAAAGATTACGGATGAAATGTCAAAAACATTCCAAAAATATGACGCCATCATTGGCCCCACCACATCAACAGTGGCTTTCAAATTTGGCGGACTTTCCAGTCCCCTTGATTATTATCTCCAAGACACCTATACCATACCGGCCAACTTAGCCGGTAGTCCGGCGATAAGCCTTCCAATGGGCTTCGTTGAAGAACTTCCAATAGGTCTTCAAATAGTGGGAAAAAGATTTGACGATCCGAAGATCCTTCAAATTGCCCGTGCCTACGAAAAGATACGTGGAGAATTTCCAATGCCAAATGTAGACGATGGTGGTGAAATGTGATGAAAAGCGTGATCGGTCTTGAAATACATGCGCAGCTTTCCACAAAAACTAAAGCTTTTTGTTCGTGCAAAAATGAAGTGAATGCCGAACCGAACACCAATATTTGTCCAGTTTGCACGGGACAACCAGGGGCTCTTCCGGTTTTAAACGATCAGGTAGTTGAATACGCGATTAGAGGAGCCTTGGCTCTAAAATGTGACATTCACGAAATTTCGAGTTTTGACAGAAAAAATTATTTTTATCCCGATCTTCCTAAAGGTTATCAGATTACTCAATACTTTCATCCAATAGCAACCAACGGACACATAGTTCTCAGCAACGGAAAAAGGGTACGAATACGAAGAATACATATAGAAGAAGATGCGGGGAAAATGTTTCACTCTTCCGAGAATATAACCAAATCAACTTCAAGTTTGGTGGATTTGAACAGATGTGGAATACCTCTCATAGAGATCGTAACTGAACCAGACATGGAAAAACCTGAAGAAGCCCGAGAGTTTATTGAAAAACTCAGGAACATACTCAAAACGGTCGAAATCAATACTGGAAATATGGAAGAAGGAGCCCTCAGATGTGATGCCAATGTTTCGGTCGTGGACGAAAATGGACACTCAAGCTCGAGAGTGGAGGTGAAAAATATAAACTCTCCCAGATTCGTACAACGTGCCATAGAATACGAAATATCACGCATTTCGAAAGTTATGAAATCCGGTAAGACTGTACCAATGGAAACCCGAGGATGGGATTCCGTGAGTAAATCCACAGTTTCCATGAGGTCCAAAGAAGCCGAAAACGATTACAGGTACTTTCCCGAACCCGATCTGCCCATTCTCTCAGTTTCAAAAGAGAGGATAGAAAGAATAAAAAAATCACTTCCCGAGTTACCGGATGAAAAAGCCAAAAGGTATGAAAGGGAGTTGAATATAAAAAACGAAAATGCCCAACTTTTGGCCAAAGACAAGGAGATATCAAAGTACTTTGAAAATGCGATAAAAATTGGAATTTCTCCAAAAGATGCATCTAATTGGATTGTCAATGAAGTGATGGCCCTTTTCAACGCAGACAGTTCGGAATTTGATTCCAAGAAAATACCACTTACCCACTTGAAAAAGATAGTGGAATACACAAATTCATCTAAAATCTCAAGGCTGGCAGCCAAGGAGATCATGGCCGAAGTTTACAAAAGTGGCAAAGATCCCGATACAATCGTGAAAGAAAAAAATCTTCTACAAGTATCCGATGAAAGTTCGCTCGTGCCAATCGTAAAAGAAGTAATTTCCGAAAATGCAAAAGTCGTAGAACAGTACAGAAAAGGCAAAACAACCGTGATCGGTTTTTTCGTTGGAGCAGTTATGAAGAAAACGAAGGGAAAGGCCGATCCAAAGCTTGTTGGGAAATTAGCCAAGGAAATCTTGGATGGTGAAAAAAGTGATCAAACCGATTAAAATTGGCAATCGAGTTTTTGATTTTTCTCGTGTTTATGTCATGGGAATAATAAACCTCACGGGTGATTCTTTTTATCCCGAAAGTCGGACAAGTTTGGATGAAGTTTCGGAAATTGCAAAACGCATGGAAGAAGAAGGAGCCGACATCTTGGACATCGGAGCAGAATCCACAAGACCTGGAGCGACCCCAGTCGATCCTAAAGAAGAGGCTGAAAAGATAAGATCTGCCGTAAAGGCTATCCGGGAGGTTACGGATCTTCCCATTTCGATCGACACGTATCGTTCCAAAACTGCCGAAATTGGCATAACAGCTGGTGCAAACATGGTAAACGACATAAGCGGGTTAAAATTTGATCCAAATATGGCAAAAACCGTTGCCAACCTTAAAGTGCCCGTGATAGTCATGCACATAAGGGGAACTCCGCGCGATATGCAAAAAAATCCATACTACGATGACGTCGTATCAGAAATAAAAATGGAGTTGGAAAGATCGATAAAAATCGGCATCGACGCTGGAATAAAAAGAGAGAATATGATAGTGGATCCCGGAATAGGCTTTGGGAAACGTTTGGAAGATAATCTAAAGATCATAGCTCATTTGGGTGAGTTTAAAAAACTGGAATTACCAATACTCATAGGAATCTCAAGAAAATCCATGATAAACATGATCATGCCCATGGACGTTTCGGAAAGATTAGAACCAACGATCGCACTTAACGCGATCGCAGCCATTTATGGAGCCAACATTGTAAGAGTTCATGACGTTCAAGAAAATGTTAAAGCCATGAGAATGGTAGATGCCATTTTGGGGGTGAAATGATGAAGCATCTGGGGTACATTGCATTCGGTTCAAACATTGGGAACAGAAAAGCAAATATATTGTCCGCCATGGAAATGATGCGTGAAAAGGGAATGGATTTCTTAAAAATATCCACAATGTATGAAACAGAACCTTACGGAGTTACAAATCAACCAAAATTCATGAACTGTGTTGCGTTAATTCAGACGGAATTATCACCTATAATACTCATGGAAACCCTACTCAAAATTGAAGAAGCACTCGGAAGAGTTCGAGAAATTAAATGGGGAGCTCGAACTATAGACTTGGATATCATATTTTACGATCACAAGATCGTGAGTTTTGCCAATCTTGTCATTCCTCATCCAGATATGCAAAATCGCACTTTTGTACTTGAACCACTTTCAGAAATAGCACCTAACTATGTCCATCCTTTGTTGCACAAAACGGTTGTTGAACTGTTAGAAGAACTCAAGGAGGCAGCTTCAAGTTGAAAAAGCTGAGATTCGTCGTGGCACAAAAAAACTTCACCGTTGGAGGCATTCTCGAAAATGTAGATAAGATATCGTCCGTAATAAAAGAAGCGGAAGCACTTTCTCCAGATTTTATAGTCTTTCCAGAACTATCCATCGTTGGTTATCCCCCTGAAGATCTCCTGCTAAAGCAATCGTTCATAAAAGATAACATGGAAGGTCTCGATAAAGTAATTCAATCTACCAAAGGCGGAAACTCCGTTGTCATTGTTGGTTTTGTAGACATGACGGATGACATTTACAACTCTGCTGCTGTGATTCAAAATGGTAAACTTTTGGGTGTGTATCACAAGATACTCCTCCCAAATTACGGGGTTTTTGATGAAAAAAGGTATTTTGCTTCTGGAGACAAGCCCATGGTGGTGAACTATGGAGGGGTGAAGATCGGCGTCAGCGTGTGTGAAGACATATGGGTACCAGACGGTCCCGTGGTTGACGAAGTCAATGCCGGTTCGATGATATTGATCAACATTTCGTCTTCTCCTTACCATCTTCTCAAAGGAATGGCACGAGAAGAGATGTTAAAAGTCAGGGCTTCCGACTCAAGAGCTGCCATCGTATATTCGAATTCCGTAGGCGGGCAAGATGAACTTGTTTTCGATGGTCACAGTGTTGTCATCGACGAATCTGGAAAAGTAATAGCCCGAGCTCCGGATTTTGAAGAGAGCGTGCTTGTATGTGATATAAGCATTCCCAACATAGTTGGTGCCAATCTTCACGATCCGAGAAAGAGAGAGCGTGAAAAAAGAATTTTTAGCGTGGAATTCATCGAAGCAAGTGCCACAAAACTCGAACGAGAACCGATAGTTCCCACTTTATCAAAGATCTTGCCCATCGAAGAAGAAATATTTAAAGCGCTCACCGTCGGTGTCAGAGATTACGTGAAGAAAAATGGATTCTCGAAAGTGGTGATAGGGCTCAGTGGGGGAATAGATTCATCCTTAGTTGCCACGGTAGCTGTTGAGGCACTGGGAGCTGAAAATGTTACCGGTATTTTAATGCCTTCCATGTACTCTTCTACATCAAGTGTTGGTGACGCCCAACAGTTAGCAAGTAAACTTGGGATAAAAACCTTTACCATTCCCATATCCAACGTTTATAACGCTTACTCACGGGCGTTGAAATCCGTATTTTCCGGGACACAACCAGATGTCACGGAGGAAAATTTACAGGCCAGAATACGTGGAAATTATCTCATGGCGCTTTCAAATAAATTTGGATGGTTGGTGCTTACCACGGGCAACAAATCCGAAATGAGCGTTGGATACGCCACCCTCTATGGAGACATGGCAGGTGGTTTTGCAGTTATAAAGGATCTTTACAAGACCTTGGTTTACCGTGTTGCAAAATGGTACAATTCTTACAGAGGCAAGGAGATCATACCGAATAACGTCTTCGTAAAACCACCTTCAGCCGAGCTAAGGCCAAATCAAACGGATCAGGATTCTCTTCCACCTTACGACATTTTGGATAAAATACTCAAATTTTACGTGGAAGATGATCTTTCTTTTGATGAGATTGTCGAAAATGGATTCGACGATGAAACCGTAAAAAAAGTGATAAAACTTGTGGATCACAACGAATACAAGAGACGTCAAGCACCTCCAGGTATCAAAATTACCACTCGTGCATTTGGACGCGATAGAAGGTTGCCAATAACCAATCATTATCAAAGAAGGGGATAGAAATGTTTTTCTTTTGGCCGTTTTGGTACGTAAATTCGTATGGTGCCATGGCACTGATCTGGGATTTGATAGGTGTAGTTTTCTTTGTCATGTTTCTGTATTTATTCTTCCGGTGGTTTAGATTTCGACCGTGGGATTTTCACGATAAATCCAATGAAGCGTGCGAAATTTTGAAGCGACGTTACGCGGCAGGCGAGATTACGAAAGCAGAATATGAAGAAATGA
The DNA here is from genome assembly GCA_015486145.1 of Mesoaciditogaceae bacterium. Lineage (GTDB taxonomy): Bacteria > Thermotogota > Thermotogae > Mesoaciditogales > Mesoaciditogaceae > WFSH01. The sequence continues at coordinate 7,801 of WFSH01000176.1, read as the reverse complement.
AAAAAGACCTCGGCTGCAAATGAAATAGTTTGTTAAGTTGACAACGAATGGTTTTGTTGATATAATTTCACCGTTGAAAGCGCCCGTAGCTCAATTGGATAGAGCAACGGACTTCTAATCCGTAGGCTGCAGGTTCGAGTCCTGCCGGGCGCGCCAAGCGTGGTGGCTGTAGCTCAACTGGCAGAGCGTCGGACTGTGGATCCGAATGTTGCGGGTTCAAGCCCCGCCAGCCACCCCAGAAGGCGCCTGTGGCTCAATTGGATAGAGCATCGGACTTCGGATCCGAGGGTTGTGGGTTCGACTCCCGCCAGGCGCGCCAATTCGTTTCGTTATCACGTAAACTCTTCATAAATGTGCTTTCAGCTGCTCAGCGAATGCAAAGATTCCAAATGTCCCGCCGGTATGAACGAATAAAACATTTGAGCCATTGGGTATCATTCCTTTTTTTACAAGATCCTTCATTCCCTTAAATGCTTTTGCAGTGTAAACTGGATCGAGTATGATGTGATCGCTGAGCGCAACCTCTTTTATGATTTCAAAGTCTTCTTTAGAGGCCACTGCATAATCTTGACCAACATAGCCATCCACAACTTCTGGAAGCTGCATTTCAAAGTTTGTGCCAAACTTCAAATTGAAATCTTTCACCATCGTTGAAATCTTTTCTTTAAATTCTTTAGATTTTTTCTTTGTCACGTTTATTCCCAACACTTTAAACTTCTCGCCGTACATTTGCTTTCCGATTTCCAAACCGGAGATCGTTCCAGCCGTTCCGGTCGCACAAACTATGTAATCGAATTTCAAATTCCGTTTTTCCCAATCTCTCAACTCGTTGACCATAGAAGCATACCCCAGCAAACCTGTGGCGTTAGAACCTCCTGGTGGAATAACGTAAACCTTGTGTCCCGCATTTTCAAGTGTGGCGGCTCTTTTCTCCATGATTTTTTCGATATCATCATACTCCTCATGTGTTATTGGATGTATCCTGGCGCCAAGTAATCTATCTATCAAAAGGTTTCCTTGCACCTCACTGTTTCCGAAAAGGAAAAGTTCAACCTCCATTTCAAGTCTTTTGGCAAAATAAGCGGTGGCCCTGCAATGGTTCGACTGCATACCACCGGCGCTGAGAACTGTATCACACGACAGAGATTTTGCTTCGTACAAAAGATATTCCAACTTTCTTACCTTGTTACCCGAGCCTAAGAATTCATCAAGATCGTCGCGCTTTACGAACAAATTTATGCCCAATTTTTCTCCAAAATTCATTCGCTCTATGGGAGTTGGGAATATACCAAGAGTCAACCTGTCCTTTAAAAAGTCAAACATTTTCCTCACCCCTTTAGTTCATGCTGCATACTAACATCATCAATCGATTATAAACCTTCAGATGAATTCTGGCAAAAAAGTCACAATGGCGCTTGTAAAAGAGAGAAATTTTATTGTATAATGCGTGAACAAACTTTAGGAGGCGAGAATGTTGAGAATACTTATAACAAATGATGATGGTATAATGTCTGAAGGAATAATTGCACTTGCAAAAGAGATATCAAAAAAGGCAGAAGTTCACGTGGTCGCTCCGGACGTTGAAAGAAGTGCCACAGGGCATGCGATAACCATTCGCAACCCATTGTGGGCTAAAGAAGTTAAATTCGGTGATGAGTTTTTTGGGTATGCCGTTAATGGAACGCCGGCAGATTGTGTGAAACTCGGAATTCAAGCCATATTAAAAGACAAAAAAGTTGATCTCGTTTTAAGTGGCATAAACAAAGGTGCTAATCTTGGAACGGATGTTATGTACTCCGGAACAGTTTCCGGTGCGTTGGAAGGCGCTTTGATGGAAGTCCCGTCCATTGCCATTTCAAGTTGTTCTAACAGCAACCCAAATTTTTCATCCGCAGCGAAAGTAACAGCTGAGCTCATTGAAAATCTAAATCTTGAAGAGTTTCCAAAATTCTCAGCTCTCAATGTAAACGTTCCAGCTATCTCGCGTGACGAACTGAAAGGTTACAAACTCACACGCCAATCAAAAAGACGGTTCCAAGATTTCTTTGAAGCAAGAAAAGATCCTTTTGGAAACACATATTATTGGATGCTGGGAGAAATAATAGAAGACGATCCCGGCGAAGATGCGGATTATTACGCCGTCAGAAACAACTATGTTTCTGTTACTCCGATAACCATATTTTACAACGATTTGAAATTCATGGAAAAGCTTCAAGAACTCTCACTGTTCAAAAATGACTGAGGGAATGGAGCGGATGATCGCGATCCATTTGGATCGAGGAAAGTCCGGACTTCACAGGGCAGGGTGCCGGGTAACACCCGGAAGGAGTGATCCTTGGAAAGGGTTATAGAAAAGGAAACCGCCTTCAAGGGCAAGGATGGAAAGGCGAGGTAAGAGCTCACCGGCAAACGGGAAACCGTTTGGCCTGACAACCCCCACCCGAAGCAAGACCAAGTCGAGGGGTTAGTAGGTGGCCCGCCAACCCTCTGGTAGGTCGCTTAAGGAGCACGGTAACGTGCTCTTTAGATAGATGATCATCCACGACAGAATCCGGCTTACAGCTCTATTCCCTCTTTTATTCTTGGAATGTTCAAAAGAAAACTAAACAACAAAAAGTATTGTTAAAACATAAGAACTCTCCAAGAGATCATACAAAATCATCCAAGAGTTATTTTTATTATGGTTCTCGCGATGACTTCAGCAGAATGTGAACCTGAACTCAAATCTTCAAGTGCTCGTGACATCTTTGAATTGATCTCTGGCTCAACGATCTTCTCGAGTAATTTTTTCACCGTTTCACGTGAAAAGTTACTTTCATCGATCACAAAAGCCCCACCAGCTTTTTCCAAATACCTCGCATTCGACTCTTGATGTGAATTTAGAGAATCTTTCCATGGTACTAAAATTGCCGGCCTGGAAGAAGCTATTATTTCCGCTATCGTGCTTGCACCAGCTCGTGAGATCACCACATCAGCGTTTTTCATGATACGGGCCATGTCGTCAAGATAATCAAAATGTATAACGTTTGGCTTTTCTATTTTCAATTTTCCCACATGAAAGAACATGTAGCCTTTCATCTCATCTGCAACTTCATCCACAATCTCATCTATCTTATCCGCACCTTCGCTGCCACCAAAAGCGAGAACAATTTTTGAGCCGTCAACGATCGAAAACTCGGCTTTAAAACTGTCATCCATAGGTTTATAAAAATCACTTCGTATCGGTGTAACGCTGAGAACCGCATGCGGAAATTCTTTCATAGTTGGTTTGAAGGAACAGAACTCAATCAACGTGTATCTTGACAATTTCTTGTTTGAAACGCCGGCATTCACATTGGCCTCATGCAAAAAAACGGGAACTCTCAGCAAATGAGCGGCATATCCAACGATTCCACCAATATATCCTCCTGTCGTGAAAACAAAATGCGGCCTTATTTTTTGAACGGTCAAAATGGCTTGAAAAAATGCCAAACCATTGTGGTAGATGTAAGAAAATTTTCCAACATCGCTTCCTCGAGCGCGTATTATCTTGTATTTGTACGGAAAGTTTCTAAATATCCTCGACTCGGCCCCTCGGCCAGTTCCAATAAAGGTGGCCTCCAAGGGCACAATTTTCCTCATTTCTTCTGCAACGGCAATGGCGGGATAAATGTGTCCCCCCGTAACACCAGCAGCGAAAATGCCTTTAACCTTTTGATGAGTAAGCAATGTTTATCACCACCCCAAGTCCAGCCATCAAGGTAACTATGGAACTTCCCCCATAACTCACAAATGGAAGTGTGACCCCTGTAACTGGCACTATTCCAAGAGAAACCCCCGCATTTAACAGCACTTGAAAAGCTATCATAAAGGCGTACCCAACGACGTACACCCTGGCATAGATATCATCAATCTTCAGACCAACATGAACGATCTCACGTACCAACATATAGTAAAGGAAGATAAGAATGGTCATACCTAAAATTCCAAATTCTTCGCCGAAAACGGCAAATATAAAATCGCTGAATTGAACGGGAAGATAAAATTTGTAAATTCCGGCGCCTGGTCCCACTCCCCAAAAGCCTCCGTGATTTATCGCCGACAACGCCATAGAAGCCTGATAATTGGTGTGTCCAGTTGTTAAAAATGAGAAAAAAGAAGACAAACGATCTATCTGGTAAGTGTGAAACGCGTGTAATTTATACGCTCCAAAAATTACCAACGCGCCTATTCCAAGAATTGAAAGTATGTGATAAAGCCTTGCGCCTGACACATAAAGAATTGCCAACGTAAGTGTGACAAGAAATGCGGTCGTTCCGAGATCAGGCTCGACAAAGACCAAAAGGTATATTGGACTCAATTTCAGAAGCGGTTCCAACACTCCTTTTTTAAATGTGGACATTCTTTCTTTTTCTCTGTAAACGTAAGCGGCGAGATAAACGAGGAGAAAGAGTTTTGCGAGACTTGAACTCTGAAAAGATAAGGGCCCAAAAGATATCCATCGATGAGATCCGTACACCCCCCTTGAGAAGAAAACAGAAAGAAGGGCCACGATCGTGATCACGTAATAAATTCCTGTGTACGACTCATGCTTTTTGTAATCAAAAAAACTTGCAAAAAGCATCAAAACAGCTCCTACAACGATTGCAGAAATCTGTCGATCAAAATAGTAGTTTGGCGGTGGAAAAGGGTATTTGTAAGTCGCTATGTAACTTGCACTGTACAGTGTCACCAATCCTATTACTGTTATCACCGATAAAAAAACAAGAATTTTAGCCACCGATCTTTCCATTCAACACTATCCTCTTGAACACTTCTCCGCGTTCTTTGTAATTTTTGAACATATCAAAAGACGTCGCGGCAGGGCTGAACAAAACGACATCCCCTTTTCTCGCCACGCTTCGTGATTTTTCCACGGCTTCTTCCACTGAGTTGGCAGTATCGTGTGGAAAACCATCTAAAAGGCCCTCCATCATCGGGATCATATCTCCCACAACAACGGCATATTTTGCCCTTTCACGTATGCCTTTTGCAAGTTTACCGTAATTTTTTTCCTTCGGACGACCTCCGATTATGACCACCGCATTATCGAAATTTCTAAGAGCAACAAGTGTGGACTCAGATGTTGTGGATTTCGAATCATTCACATAAACCACACCGTCAATTTCTGCCACACGCTCTTGACGATGCGGAAGGGGAGAGAAACTCATCAAAGCCTCTTCTATCAAATCTGAATTCACGTCCAACAGCTTACACATCATGGAAGCGAAGGCTGCATTGTACGTGTTGTGAATGCCAAAGAGTTTAGATCCCTCAAGTGAAAAATGCTCATCTCCTATCCAAAATCCTTTCTCCTCCACACGAACATCTCCAAAATTTTTGGAAACTTTTATGCCATCAACCTTCGGTATGAATTGATCATCCTCATTGTACAAAAGAACGTCGCTGTTGGAAAGCTTCATTTTGGCATTCACATACTCTTTCATGTTCTTATGCCAATCCAAATGGTTTGGTGTGATGTTCAGCACAGCACCAACATGAGGTTTGAAGTTATTACAACCCATAAGCTGAAAACTGCTGACTTCCAAAACGACAATTTGCTCGCCCTTCCATTCTGTTGAAGGTATGCCAATATTTCCACCTGTGAAGTGCTTCATTTTGGCAACTCTTAATATGTGGTCCACGATCGACGTTGTGGTAGTTTTGCCATTAGAGCCTGTTATCGCAAAAATTTTAGCATTTCTGAGTGCATACCTGTAAGCAAATTCCAATTCTCCCATCGTTCTCGCACCAAAAGAACGAGCCGCTTCAAGTATCGAGTTATCCGGCCTTACAGAGGGACTAAAAATCACCACATCGGCTTTTGCGGCTTTGAAAGTATTTCCACCTTCTTCGTATTCGATACCGTTTTTTACCAAAAATTCAAGACTTTCCCGATCAAGCTTTCGCTTTTCCGAAACAAAAACCTCGCCCATCTTGTGGACCAATATGAATTTCAAAACTGACTTGCCACTTATCCCAAAACCGATCAGTGAAAAACGCACAACATCAACCCTCCTAAGGCTCCTACAAAGATCACATCAAAGAGCCAAAAAGAAACCGTCACATTAAACTCGCTCTTCCCTTTGAGCTCATAATGATGATGGATGGGAGCCATTAAAAAGACATGACGTTTCAGAAATCTCAAACTTCCTATTTGAATAATATCACTCAACACTTCTATCACAAACACGGGAAAGAGTAAAAGCATCCACAGTTCGTAACCGTACAAAACTCCAAGTACCCCAATGTACCCACCCAAAGCGAGAGAGCCCATATCACCCATGAAAATTTTAGCAGGTCGCATGTTGTAAAAGAGGAAAGCCAAAGTCCCACCAATGGTGGAAAGCGTCATCGTCAGTGGGAGATGCCTAAAAATAGAAAAAATCACCAATCCAATCGCGCTTATCACGTACACACCACCGGCAAGTCCATCCAATCCATCCGTAATATTTGAAGCGTTGGACATTCCCACCATGAAAATCACGGCAAATATCGGGTAAAACCACGCCATGTTCCATTGTCCACCAAGGGGAATAAAGGTAAAAGTGTGTGGGTTTATCCTTTCAGCAACAATGTACACAAAAATTGCCACCACAAACTGAAAGGCAAGCTTCTGCTTCGTACTTAAGCCATCAGAAGTTTTCCTTAGAATCTTGATGACACCATCGACATAACCTACACACGAAAAAGCGAACGTAGAAAGTGCCAAAAGTACTGTTTGTGGGCTCTTATCAAAAATCATGGCTACGATCACCGCAACGGGCACAAACACCAATCCCCCCATCGTTGGGGTACCTTCTTTGTAATTGTGCATATCTGGCCCTTCAGTGCGAATGTGCTGGCCTATCCTCTGGCTTCTCATCCAAATGATAAAAGGATACGTCAAAATCAAAACGAAAAAGAACGAGATCGACACTTCCAAAAATTCAACCACGCAGAGCTCCCCTCAATTCCTCCAAAATCTTTTCCATCCTGTGCACTCTTGAACCTTTAACAACTATAACATCACCGCGTTTCACCGTAACCAAGAATTTTTCCAAGTTGTAAGGACTGCCAAATGGATAAAATCCGTCTTTCACCGTGAAAACCGCTTTGGGATGAAACTCATTAAAAATTTTCACAAGTTCTTTGCTCACTTCATTTAAGCGGACTTCTTCCATGGGTGCAAGTACCCACACCGTTTCACCCAATTTAGACGAGACTTCCGCCACGTTGTAAAGGGATTCTGGACTTGCGTTGTAAGTGTCATCCACAAGGATATAACCGCTTACATCTTCAAAATTCATTCTGCTTTTTGGAAGTGATAACTTTTTCAGATCATTTATCGACCACCTCAACCCCATTTCATCCATTACGCTTAAAGCCATTTCCAAATCCTTTATTTGGCCTTTCCCCCACACACCTTCCAAATCCAATTTATTCTTTTGAACAACGAGATGAGTCGTCAAACCCTCGTATTTCACATCATCCACGTGTTTCGTAAAAATTCTTCCCCTATTTCCCAACAACACTCCAATTTTACCGTTACCATCGTAGATCACCGCACCCTTTGTCCATTGAGAAATGGATGATTTTTCCCTTACCACATCCATAAATGCGGAGTGAGAACTCCCAATCGCCGTTATCACAGAAAGATCTGGTTTAAAAACCTTGGCTACCTTGGCAATATCCCCCGGAAATTGAGCTCCGATCTCCAACACGCAAAACTTGGCATTCTCAGGACCGTTCAAAATTGAAAGGGACACGCCGACGTCCGTATTCATGTTCCCCTCCGTTTTGC
>WFSH01000175.1 GCA_015486145.1 Mesoaciditogaceae bacterium | reverse complement strand
TTTTTTTTAGTGGTATCCTATTGAATGCCTGTCAAGGCAAATTAACAGCTACTTCATATTTGTGAAAGGAGGAGTTTTTATGAAACGTTTAGTGTTGTTAAGTATTGTCATAATGGGGTTGTTGGCGTTGAGTGTTTTTGCCGCCACTCCAGGTAAACTTCTCATTTGGGCAGATTCTACTCGAGCACCAATCCTCAAACAACTTGGTAACGAATTTCAGTCGGTTTATGGGGTTCCCGTCAAAGTCGTCGAGATGAACTTTGGGGATATAAGAAGCAAATTTGTTACGGCGGCATCTGCAGGACAAGGGCCAGATATAATTGTTGGGGCAAATGACTGGGTTGGCGAACTTGCGGCAGATGGTTTGTTGACCCCGGTGAATTTTCTTTCCAAAACACAACTGAATCAGTTTGCTCCCAGTGCTCTTGAAGCATTTTCATATGACGGCAAACTCTACGGTCTCCCATATGGAATAGATGTTTTAGCCTTGTTCTACAACAAAGATTACGTAACAAATGTGCCAAAAAATCCGGATGAATTCTTCACAATGGCGAAACAAATGACTGGTGGTGGATTTTACGGTTTGGCATATGGGGTTTATGGAAATCCTTACTTTTCTGCTCCCTTCATTCAAGGATTCGGTGGTTACATCTTTGGAACAAAATCCAACGGAGGGTTGAATCCAAACGATATAGGTCTCGATAATGCCGGGGCGGTGAAAGGACTTGAATTCATAGTCAAAATGTTCAAAGAAGGCTTAATTCCACAAGGAGAAGATTACAACACGATGATGAAACTTTTCGATACGGGAAAAGCTGCAATGATGATAAATGGAGAATGGGCCGTTCCTCAGGTACAGCAGGCAGGAATAAACTTTGGGGTTGCTCCAATTCCGGGTGGAAAACCGTTTGTCGGTGTTCAAGGCTTTATGATCAACTCAAAATCTCCGAACCAAATCCAAGCTATGGAATTCGTATCGGATTACATAGACACAAAATCAACGATGTACAAAATATGGCAGATGGATCCCAGAATTCCGGCTCGCTACGACGTTGCCAAAGAAGCGGAAAAGGTTGCTCCGTGGCTTAAAGGCTTCGATGAAGCGTTGAGTAACACGATACCCATGCCCAACATTCCTCAAATGGCGTCTGTCTGGAACGCATGGACCAACGCTTTAAATCTTGCCATCAGCGGCAAGGAATCAGCTCAAGTAGCTTTGACAACGGCTGTAAAACAAATAAAAGCGGCAATTGCAAAAAAGTAATTTGAATTCGTCTGGTGCGAGGCGGGGAATCCCGCCTCGTTTTTTGGAGGGATAAGTTTTGTCGGTTAAAAGAGCAATTATTTGGTTATCCGTTGCGCTAATAGATGCGATCTTAGCCTGGTCAGTGGTGGTTTTAGTTTCAAACGCTTCTTACGGATTGGCCGTTATAGTCGTACTCTTACTCATCTTCATAGATTACGCTCTCATAAATCCAAAAGGGTATCCGTTTTTATACATGATACCTGCGCTTATTTTTATGATGATATTAACAGTTTATCCGATATATTACACATTCCAGATCGCTTTTGAAAATTACGTGACGGGGTATATGTGGAGTCGGCAACAAGTGGTAAGCGAGCTTTTAAACACCATAGTTATAAAGCCAAATCCAAAATATTTCAATTATTCTGTATACACGCTTTACAAAAAATATTCTCCAACCGAAAATTTCGTTTTGCTTTTAAAGGGCTCACAGGGAAAACTCTACATCGCCCAAACTCCTGAAAAAACCGGGAAAAGGTATATCAGTCGATTCGAAATGCTCACCGATGGTTCTGTTTCTATCAACGGTGTCAAGTATTCCGTTGTAAGATCCGTAAAAAATCCTTCCAAGATCGTTTCCATATATTCTCAAAAGGGAAATTACGTTTATTTTTACAGTCCGATGGACCATGAAACATTCCCAAATCTGAAATTTTTTAACATGTATTACGCTTCCATCTTAAGTCGTACTGAATTTGTAAACCCTCAAATGGGAACCCTTTTCTTTACGAACAAGTACGGTTTCTCGAAACTCGTAACGGCGAAATACGAATACACACTTTCCAACATGCCAGTTTTAGAAAACGGAAAGAATGTTGAAAAAACCGTGTTGATCAACACCTTAACCGGCTTGCCGGTGGTGGAAAAAGATTTTGCATTTTGGAATGTCAATCCCAAAACGGGGAAAAAAACAAAAATAATAGGTTATTACGGCTATGCAGGACTTAAAAACTTTAAGGACCTTTTGACAAACAAGCAAATTATGGCTCCGTTTCTATCGGTGTTCATTTGGACTTTTGAGTGGGCGGCGTTAAGTGTGTTCTTCACTTTTGTAGCTGGACTCATCCTTGCGATGATTCTAAACAATCGAAACATGAGGTTTAGAACTGTTTACAGAACTTTGCTGATCATACCTTGGGCTATACCTGCTTTTATTTCCATAATAATTTTCAGGGTTGGGTTCTTTAACGTAAGCTTCGGAATAATAAATAAGATATTTCTTGAGCACTGGCTTCATCTCGGACCGATCAACTGGTTTGGAAACGCATTTTGGGCCAAGGTGGCACTGTTGATCGTCAACACATGGCTTGGGTTCCCATACATGATGGTCATCTCTTTGGGGGCACTCCAGTCCATACCCAACGAACTGTACGAAGCCGCTTCGATCGACGGAGCCTCAAAATGGCACACCTTTAGGAAGATCACTTTCCCACTACTGATGATTCCACTTGCACCGTTACTCATTGCGTCTTTTGCGTTCAATTTCAACAATTTCAACGTCATTTATTTGCTAACCGGCGGTGGCCCACCCATTCCACATTCTATAACGCCGGCAGGACAAACAGATATCTTGCTCAGTTACACGTACAATCTCGCATTTGGTGGAGTCTCAGGAAGAAATTACGGATTGGCCGCGGCGATATCCATACTTATATTTCTCATAATCGCAACAATAAGTGCCGTTAATTTCAAACTTTCCGGCTCTTTTGAAGAGGTGAATAGATGATGAAGAGAGCCCATCCTATAAGGCATATTGTCATATGGTTGGTGATAGCTGTTGTCTTATTCCCGGTTTTGTGGATATTCACCACTTCAATAAGAAGAGGCAATGCTTACATAAGTACATCGCTTTTTTCTGGTCAAACTACGTGGCAAAATTACGTCGATCTCATTTTGGAGCCAAAAAATGTGCCCGCCCTTTACAACGAGGTTTCCAACATTTACAGTCTTGGCGAACCTTACAACAAAATGAGTAAAAAGAAGATAATTGCAAAGCTAAACTCGGACTTCAATGCGTACGATCGCTATTTCAAATCCACGTTGAAAATGTCAAATTCCATAAAGAAAGATGCCCAATGGATAAACACAAACTTTTTACCTGAAGCAAAAAAAGCTGCCGTAAAAAATGTTAAAAAACATGGAGCCCAAGATCTGCTTTATTTGAACAAATTGTCATCCTATCTTTCAAAAAGATATTCCGCACTTGGTAAAAAATATAAATTAGCGGGACTACTTCAAACGTTGAAAAAATTTGAGAATTCCCCAACTCCTCAGATGTTAAGTGTTATAAAGAATTATTTTCCCAACGTCCTAAAACAGTGGGAAAAATATGCTTTGGCTTCGAAAGCAGCAGCTTCAAAGATAAGCAACTTCCCATCTGAGATTTCGGGATTACTTTCGAACAACAAGATAAGTGGAAAGAATGCAAACGATTTGATAGCGGCATACAAACAAACTTACAAAATGCTTGCAAATGGTAACTTCTCATATTCCAAATGGTTTGCACCAATATATCTGAGAGAAATAAACATGAATACCATAAAAATATCGCAAAGTTTACATGGAACTGATAAAATCAAATTGATAAAAATGAAAAACGATCTCTTTTCAACCGTTCAAAATCTTAATGCATACAAGACCTCTTACACAAAATCTGTTCAAAATGCCTTGGACACGTCGAAAAATGCATATGAAGAACTTGTGGGAAATCTTCAGGATTCTCTGAACAATCTTGAAAATTCTTACTCAAAAGATCTCAACGATCTCAGCGTTTTACAAAACAACGCAAGTGCTTACTCAGCCACCTTGACAAAAGACGCTTCCCAAATAGCGTTGTTTGCAAACAACATAATTCCAACATCTATAGCACTCGAAAATTTTGTTTCAATTCTCAAAACGGTTTTAAAAGGGGAAAGCCAAAATTCCAACGGCAAAAATGAACAATTCTATGATTTTTCTCCTTACATAATTCTTACAAAAAAATGGTTGTCTTTAGCATCTGATCAGCAAAGCTTTTTGGGCGTAACGAAAAAGGTCAATGTCATTTTGAATAACTTGGAATTTCTTCAGTCTATGGGAAACTTCATGGCTACTCACTTGACTTTGGACGCCATTTCCAACATCAAATCTTCTTTGCCGTTTGTAACGTTGAAGCTCAAATCTGGCTTGGAAATGTCCATGCCGGTTTTGAAAAATTATGATTCCACGAAAAAAGAACTGAACGCAGTCTACTCCAAAACAAAACAAATAACAAAAGAGATTTCTAAGATCTCAAAAGAGATTTTGCCGTTGCGCAAAAAGTTGGAAACGCTGAATTCGTCCATCATTCTCGCCCAGCTTTATTACCTAACGAAAATATCCAAAGATTCTCTCAAATCCCAATTTGATGAGATAAATTCTTTCAAGAACGCCCAGCTGTTTTTGGGAAATTTGAGCAATTTCTATTCAAATTTGGAAAATTCAAACGTGAAACTTCCCGTGTTTCCCTCTTATTCAAGATATGATGAATTTTTCAACGTAGAAAAACTCATTAAAACAGTTAGTCTTGCTCTTAAAACATCAAATGACATTGATCGTCTCGTCACTCAATATGCTTCTTACATAAACAAACTGAAAAATCGAAGCACCTCTTACATTGAAATAAACAAATTGGGCTTCCCGTTAATAGTCAAAGAATTGAGTACCTTAAACTCTCTCTATCAACAGCAATACGTCTCAAAAATAGGGCCAAATTTGGGAATAATATCAAGGAGGACTCACGATCTTTCTTCTTTAAAATACCTTTCAGAGGTCAGTGCAAAATTAAACAGCATGAACAACAAAGCTTTTTACATCACCCAAGAATGGAAGGTAAAATACATCCCGCCGTTCATGAGATGGCTTTTAAACAGCATAATTGTCGCCGGAAGCGCGGCAGTGGTTACGGTCTTTTTGTCGGCTCTCATGGCCTATCCTTTTTCCAGGTTCAGATTTGTTGGTAGAAAATACGGATTGATCGGCATTCTTTTGGTGCAAATGTTTCCAACAATGATGGCAATGGTGGCGCTTTACCTGTTGTTGAATTTCATAGGTAAATTTTTCCCTCCTCTTGGCCTCAACACGCTGGGAGGGCTGGCGTTTTTGTATATAGGTGGTGGCATTGCGTTTGACGCTTGGCTCACAAAGGGCTTTTTTGATGCGATCCCTAAAGAACTCGAAGAAGCTGCGATGGTTGACGGAGCAACTAGATTTCAAACGTTTTGGAAAATAATTTTGCCACTTTCCGCTCCTATTTTGGCAGTTACGACCATCTTGGGCTTTGTCGGAAATTATGGTGATTATATATTGGCTTCCATTGTTTTGACAGGCATAAATCATTACACGTATGCGGTGGGGCTACAAACATTCTCAACGAGCCAATATTCCACCAACTGGGGTCTCATGACAGCCGCCGCACTTATAGGAATGATTCCGATATTGGCACTCTTTCTCGGATTGCAAAGATTTATAGTTAGCGGTTTAACACAGGGATCGGTGAAAGGATGACACCAAACTACAAGCGCTCAATTCTGAATTTAGCCAATTCCATAACGGCAAAATTCGGTTTTTTACCCCGTCACGATCCATTACCGTCAGAAATACTCGGAGAAAAATTTTTCAAGGCAAATCGGGTCGTATTGTTGTTGATAGATGCCATGGGATACGATGCCGCTTTGAAAGTCGTCAATGAAGGAACGTTTAAATATCTTGGGAAGCCTAAGAAACTGTACTCCGTTTTCCCGTCAACCACCGTGAATGCGTTGACCACTTTGGCCACCGCTGCTTCACCCATCGAACATGGAATGCTTGGATATGTGCTTTACCTTAAAGAATTTGGGACACTCGCGAATATGATAGAGTTTTCGCCAATTGCCATGCCACGCGATACGCTTTTATCACGAGGAGCAAATCCTTCAAATTTCCTTGGCGTACCAACCATTTACGAACAGTTGAGAAATTACGGTGTCAATCCTCTCGTGATCACGGCAAACGCGTTTAAAGAAAGTGGACTTTCAAAAACCCTTAACCATAACTCAGCGGTCCAGGGATATATCTCCATGACCGATATGATGACAAAACTGAGAAAGGCCGTGGAATCCAAGAAATTTTCTTACATATACTCTTATTGGCCAATGGTAGACGCCATGGGACACACTTATGGACCGGATTCGGAGGAATATGCCGTGGAAATTCGAGGAGTTCTCCGCTCATTCGAAGAGATCGTTTACGAAAAATTGCCAAGTTCACTTATAGATGAAACGGTATTCCTAATAATTGCAGATCATGGACAGCTTCGCGTTGATTGGCGACACGATTGGACGCTTTCTGCAGACGATGAATTTGTTTCCACGTTGAATGTCATACCATCCGGAGAACAGAGAGTTTTGTACCTTTACACTCAAAATCCCGACAAGACAAAAGAAATTGGAATAAACTTTTTCAAGGGTAACGTCGAATTTCACAGTTCTGAGATGCTTCTCGAAAAGGGATTTTTTGGTCCAGGTAAACCTTACAAGCATGCTTTGGAAAGGATAGGGAATCTTATAGCGATACCAAAATTGGATCACTCATTTACGGTGAAATACACTGGAAGCGAGCGACACCTTAAAGGAAAACACGGAGGAATTTCTGTACAAGAGTTGGAAATTCCCCTCTTCATACTGTAAAATTATAAGTGATATGGACAAATTAGAAAAGATGTACGCAAAAGATATGCTTAATTCGGTGAACATTTTTTGGTTGATCGCGGCTATTTTTGTTCCGCTGGTTCTCTATTATGTGATGTACAAAATCTCCATTTCAACCGATAAACACGTTGAACATAAGAAAGCCTTGTACCTTGCAGTGGAAAATGGAAAACTTTCCAAGGAATTGAAGGAAGATTTGGAACTTTTCCCCGTAGACACGATGAAGTACTATTGGTTTTTCCTCGCATCTGGTTTGTTTGATATCATGATAGAAATGATTTTCCCAATAAACTTGGTAACGCTTTACATTCCAACTCCCACCTTAATCGCATTGGGAATAAATTTTCTTTTTCTTGTTGTTTTAAGTGATGTGGTTTCGAAAAGGTTTTATGTTCACCAAGAAATGGAAGAGGAGATAAACCGAGTTCTCGTTGACAATCCAGAAAACGTAAGCTTTTTTAGGAAGAGAAGCGGTTTGGGATTCATGATACTTTCGTTTGTAACTTTCGGAATATACATATACCTTTACCTTTTTCTGGTCACGAGAGAATACAGATTACATATCATGGCAGATTACTCGAACATGAGGAGAATCGTTGGATGATCGTGGGAGTTGGAATCGACGTTGTTGAAATATCACGAGTAGAAGAAAAATTGGCCTATCGTGTGCTTTCAACAGAAGAGCTGTCCATTTGGAATAAAGGTAAGAATCGAAGTTTCCTCGCTGGAAGATTTGCACTCAAAGAGGCTTTTCTCAAAGCCTTAGGCACAGGTATAAGAGATGTTAAACTTACCAACCTATCTTTTTTGCCAGATGAATTGGGAGCAATTCATCTGTTATCGAATGACACTGTTACACGATTGGAAATTACTTACAATTTCGATACTGTACATTCCACGCTGGCTCACGACGGAGGAATTGCAACGGCCGTCGTGATATTGGAAAAAAGAAGAAGAGGTGATTTCAAAGATGATTAGAAGTATCACGTTTATCACGTTTTTGGTACTTTCTACAGTCCTTTTCGCCACGACACAACAAGAGTTCTACAAATACAGAGCGTCTCAGAATGCAACAGGTATGTTGAATTTGATATCAAATTTGGAGAATGTTCCATCCCTTGAAAAAAATGCAACAGATCTCAGAATTTTGGCCGATGCGTGTGTGGAATACGGCCTGTGGGGAGCTCCAAAGAAACTCAAGGCAAAATATTTCGATGAAGCCATTCACTACGCAAATATCGCTCTTAAGATCACACCAAACAACGCTTATTTGAACTTTGTAAAAGGCGCTGCCATAGGAAGACTTGCACAGTACAGGGGAATTATACAAAGTCTTTTCATGTTGGGCAATTTTGATCACTGCATAAACAAAGCCATAAAACTCGATCCAAAGCTCTACCGTGCCTATGTGGCACTTGCCATGAGGTACAGAGACACTCCGTGGCCCTTTGCAAATTTCAACCGATCTGAAAGACTTTTCAAAAAAGCACTCTTGATAGATCCAAATTATATTTATGGCTACTATGAATTGGCTATGCTTTACGTCAAATGGGGAAAAATCAAAAAAGCTCACCAAACTTTTGAAAAAATACTTTCCATGACCCCAGAAAAAGAATTTTACGTTCAAGAAATGAATTGCAAGAAAAAAGCAAAGGAATGGCTTGACACTCACAAATGAAAAATCTGTTTTTCGTACCTCTGCACCGTGTCTTTCAAGTCACGGTGCTTTTTTGTGGTATAATTTTCAAATAGAAGTGGTTATGAAGAGAGGACGGTGAATTCTTTGAGGAGGACAGAAAAAGTAGTAAAGAGGCTAAAAGAGAGGGGACTCGATCTTTTTTTGGGCACCACGTTAGAAGGCTCCAACAAAACCGTGCGTTATCTTAGCAAGTTCAGTGGTGATACAGGTGCAATAATCGTTGGAGAAAAAGAAAATTTTCTCTTTGTTGATTCAAGATTTTACACACAAGCTTCCCAAGAATCTGACTTTGAGTTGGTAAAACTCGGAAATTCAACTTTTTTTGACAAAATCGGAGAAATGATAAAGGGCAAAAAAGTTGGGATTGAGGGTTCTAAACTTTCGTACACATGGTACAAAAAGCTCTCTTCGAGTGCTACTTTTGAGGACTTTGAAACAGAAATATCTCAGATAAGAGCTGTGAAAGAACCGGAGGAAATAGAAAAGATAAAGAAAGCCATAGAAGTTGCTCAAAATGCTCTGAATAAAACCCTTGAAAAATTTCACGCAGGTATGAAAGAAAGGGAATTCTCCGCTCTTCTCGAATATGAAATGGTGATGGGAGGAGCCCAAAAACCTTCTTTTGAAACCATAGTCGCTTCTGGTTATCGTGGCGCTCTACCTCATGGTTTAGCATCTGACAAACCCATGGAACGCGGAGAAATGGTGGTGGTGGACTTTGGAGCTCTTGTGGACGGATACTGTAGCGATCTGACAAGAACTTTTGCAATCGGAAATGTTCCTCAAGAATACCGTGAAGCGTACAACGCCGTTTTAAATGCACAAGTAGCCGCAATGCAGCGAGCACATGCTGGTATGAAGGGTTGTGAAATAGACGCGATAGCCAGAGAAAGTTTGCAGGCCAAAGGATTAGGTGAGTATTTTTCACATAGCCTTGGACATTCAGTGGGAATGGATGTTCACGAATTTCCGGTGTTGAGTCCGAGATATGACAAGAAAATACCTGCAGGAGCTGTTGTTACTTTTGAACCTGGCGTTTACATACCCGGAAAATTTGGAATAAGGATAGAAGACGACGTCCTCTTAACCGAAAATGGGTATGAATGCCTTTCTTCGTTCACCAAAGAATTCACACAAATTTGAAAACACATTGAATTGTTTTCCCATTTTTTTGTAAGGAGGCTGTATTCGTGATTGAAGTAGTTAACATTCGTAAAGGAACACATATCATGGTTGATGGTAAGATTTACAAAGTCGTTGGATTCGAAATGCATAAGATGGGGCGAGGTCACAGTGCGGTGGTTCGAACGAGACTAAAAGACGTGCTAACCGGACTAGTTCAAGACAAAACCTTCAAAAGTGGAGAAAAAGTTGAAGAAGTTGCTCTCTCTTTAAAAGCAGCCCAATATCTTTACAAAGATGAGCAATTCGTACATTTCATGACAACTGAAGACTATGAACAGTATGAACTTCCGGTGGAAGAGCTTGAGGATGAATTGAAATTCATGACGGAGAACATGGACCTCGATCTTGTTTTTCATGAAGACAAAGTGATCGATATTCTTTTACCCTCCAGCGTCATTCTCGAAGTTGTCGATACAGATCCTGGATTCAAAGGAGATACCGTTTCCGGTGGAGGAAAGCCGGCAACTTTAGAAACAGGATTCAAGACTACCGTTCCATTTTTTGTGGAAAGAGGAGAGAAAGTTAAAATTGATACACGAACGGGAGAGTATTTAGAACGGGCATAGAATGGTCACAACAAATTTAATCAGAAGGGTGGAAGAAACCATGGAAGAACAAGAAAATTTTGAAAACACGGAAAGCCAAAACCAGGGTGGCAAAATCGATATTTCGGATCAGGTAATAACGGATGTTGTGATTTTAACGCTTGCAAAACTTGAAGGAAAAGAAATAGACCAAAGATCCCGAGAGTACAAGTATTATAGAAAACAAGTAACAATTGAAAGACCTGATGAAAACAGCGTATCAATCTCTGTAAAAACAAAGATCAAATATGGTGAAAAGATTCCAGAAGTGACTAAAAATATTCAAAAAGACATTTCACAAGAGGTTGAAAACATAACAGGTCTTAAAGTCATAGCTGTCAACGTTTACGTGGAGGATGTCATAAGTGCCAAGTCCAAAGAGGAAGAAGCCGAAGGATTCGAAGAAGAAACGGGGGAACAAGAGTAGGTGTCCCAAAGGAGATCTCGACGACGGATCATAAGAGATCTTGCATTTAAGGCTCTTTACCAACTGGAGTTTCAGAAATTAACTCCCGATGATTCTGCACACAGAATTTGTCAGGTGGAAGGTGCTTCTGAAGAAATTGAAAGGGAAGTAAAGGTGTTCGTTAAAAACACGATTGATAAATTGCCGGAAATAGACAAGGCTATTTCTGAGAGATTAATCGGCTGGTCTATGAATAGGCTTTCAATCGTCTCGAGGAGCATTCTCAGACTCGAGACTTACGAACTTCTTTACGATCCGAACGTTCCAATAGAAGTCAGTATAAATGAGGCGGTGGAACTCTCGAAAAGCTATGGTACGAATGGTGATCGAAAGTTTGTAAATGGAGTTCTCGATAAGATTGCCAAAAACCTTGCACCACCTCAGAAATTTAACTTATAGAGGAGGTAGCAAAATGAAAAGTGACATCGAAATTGCACAAAGTGTTGAATTAAAACCCATTAAAGAAGTTGCAGAATTCGTAGGAATTCAAGAAGAACAACTTAATTTTTACGGTAAATACATTGCCAAAGTGCCTCATCAACTCTTAAAAAGTCTGAAAAACAGGCCAAATGGAAAGTTGATAATCGTTACAGCCATTACTCCGACACCTGCTGGTGAAGGTAAGACTACGACTAGTGTTGGACTTGCACAAGCGATGAACAGAATCGGCAAAAAAACGATCGTCACTTTGCGTGAACCATCACTGGGACCAGTTTTTGGCATAAAAGGTGGAGCGGCTGGTGGAGGATACGCACAGGTGCTTCCTATGGAAGAGATCAACTTGCATTTCACAGGCGATATGCATGCTATAAGTGCCGCTCACAATTTACTTTCAGCGATGATAGATGCACACGTTCACCATGGAAACGACCTAAACATAGATGTTAGAAGAATAACATGGCCAAGGGCTATTGATATGAATGATCGTGCCTTGAGACAAATAGTGGTTTCTTTGGGAGGACGTTCTAACGGTTTTCCGAGGGAAACAAATTTTGTTATCACTGCAGCTTCGGAGATAATGGCGATCTTGTGCCTTGCCAGTGATCTGTCAGATCTGAAAGAAAGACTTTCAAAGATCATCGTTGGACAAACTATCAAGGGAGGTAAGTACGTAACGGCCGGTGATTTGAAAGCGCAGGGGGCCATGACCGCCTTGTTGAAAGATGCGATGAATCCAAAT
>WFSH01000174.1 GCA_015486145.1 Mesoaciditogaceae bacterium | reverse complement strand
TGTTCCGTTGTGGCAAGAATCGTGGGAGTTGAAGTGGGCGGAATGATCTTGAAAAATTGGAAATAACACGTAGATAAAAGGATCTCTTCGAGATAGTGTAGGTAGTATTTTTCGAATAGCGACATTCTTTGACATTTTAGTACCGCTTTACAAGCGGTGAGTGTAATTTTTTTGAAGCCTTGTCAAAACTGATTCGTTATTTTATTAGAGTCTTTGACCTTAACGTCATCCTGAAAGTTCCGAAGGAACTATTCAGGACCTCCAAGCAACTAACAAGGTGGATCGAGATTCTGAATCAAGTTCAGAATGACAAAAAAACAGAGCACGCTGCATACTAGCATCCTGTTAGATTCGCTTTCTCGGCACATCCTGTGCCTTCCTTCGCAGCTATCGCTTTGGTCGTGAAAGCAAGAATACATTGCACACTGTGCAATCTTGCTCTGTTCTTTCACATCTTGTATGGCGTCTTCATATGTTTTGACGAAGGCTTCAAGGGATGGTAAAAACGAAAAAACAAGATCAAAGTATGCTCACACATTCATCATTGAATACTTCACTTTTTCAACACGTTCTGTGCCTTTCTTCGCAGCTATCGCTTTGGTTATGAAAAATGGTCATTCCGGCCACCGAACCGGAATCTCGTTTTGAAGAGATCCTTTTATCTACGTGTTATTTCCAATTTTTCAAGATCATTCCGCCCACTTCAACTCCCACGATTCTTGCCACAACGGAACATTTTGCCTCAAGAAGGAAAAAAAGTCTTTCATCGTGTATTTCCTCCAAACCTTCAAAATTTCCTTGACCTTTTGAAATTATAAGGTCGGCTTTTTTCCACAAATTGGCGAATTCTTCCGATGCAACATCTAAAGACATACCTGCCATAGTGGTGCCTGATTCGACGATCTCATCTTCGGTGAATCCAATATAAAGTGCATCTTCTTTTGTAACGTCGTTTATTATCGGTGCACTTCGTACGGCAACTTTTACTTCCACTTTAAACTCATCTTTGATCTCATCAACAAGAGCTTTATCGAAAACCGCCTCACCCGTGTTATCCAAAATGTACAAAAGCATTTTTGCACTTGAAAGTCGATTCATAAAGACCGCAAAATCATCGATGAACAACTCAGAAGTTTTTACCAAAGTGATAAATTCTCGATCCAATTCCACATCTTTCACACCAAAATCGAGATGATTACCAAGTACAGCGGCGAGAACCAACGTCTTAATTGGATCGTCGGAGTTCTTTGCCAATTCAAGCACTTCTTTCACGATCTTCATCGCGTTATCGTTCAATTTTCTCTTCCTAACGGCATAAAAATCTTCGACGCCGGTAAAATTTTTAATCGCATCGTTGACAAGCTTCGAAAGCTCTATCGGCTTCATGCCAAATTTCGCACTTTCAAGCCTTTTTACACTTTCGATCATCGCTTCAAATTTTTGACGCTCACTCCCGTCCCATTCATCTAAATTTCGGCGAGCTTGTGCCAAAACGCACGGAAAACATTCACTGGAAGCTTTCAAAATATCACCTCGCTTTTATATATCACAATATTTTACACCAACCAAAGGTTAAATTCGACGATAAAAGTGTGTTTTGAGTTGGAGAAATGCTATAATTTTGTCGAGGTGAGTTGCAAAATGCCAAAAATCAACGAGATCTTGGAATCGGTGGATGAACTGACACTCGAAATGATCGAAGCGGCAAAAATTGGAAACATTTCAAAAATCAAATCTTTATCCGATATCAGGCAAAAACAATTAGAACTTCTGAAAAATTTTGAAGGACACATCCCAAAAGCTATGCTTTCAAAGTTGATGCGTGATTCGCAAAATTTCGACAAAGTCTTCAAAGAATGTATGGAAAAAACGTTGAACAAGATCGAAGAGATATCCAAGAACATTGAATATATCAGCAAATATTCGCTAAAAACTGAAAATTCTCGAATAAACGAAAGGCGATGACAAAGTTGAAAGAGAGTATTCAAATCCTTCAGGCTTGCGAAGATATCAAAGAATTTAATTTGGTTTTTGGAACCTGGGGAAATATTTCTGTACTCTTAGAAGATAACAATATCTTGATAACTCCCAGTGGAATTCCATACGATGACATGCGTGAAGAAGATCTCGTGATCTGCGATATGAACGGAAACGTTTTACATGGAAACCAGAAACCCTCTTCAGAGCTTAAAATGCACGTGAGTATTTACAAAAAAAGAGCAGACGTCAAAGCCATTGTACACACACACAGTTTGTACTCTTCAATCGCCTCAGCAACACTCAAAGAGATTCCTCTTCTCACTGAAGATCTTGCGATGGCCCTTGGAGGTCCCATAAAGGTGACGAATTATCAAACGGCTGGAACCAAGGAACTGGCTGACGAAGTGGTTGAAAAACTCGGTAGCGTGAATGCTGTCGTTTTATCCAACCACGGACAAACGTCCGTTGGCCCCACTTTGGAAGACGCTGTGCTCTCGGCCGTGATGTGCGAGAAAGCGTGTATGCTTTACGTGAAATCTCTTGAGATAAGCAAATCCCCACGCGTGCTCTCTGAAGAAGAAATTCACAAAATGAGAGATGCTTACACGACTTCTTACAGAAAGTTGAGAGAGTACAGAGAATGAAAAGAGTGTTGAAGAACTGTTCTGTCATCAATGAAGATCTCTCCATTGAGAAGAAAGACCTTTACATAGACGAGGGAAAATTTGTGGATTTTGTGGAAGCCGAAGTGGAAGAAAACATGAATTCCATGATCGTTATGCCAGGTCTCATAAATACCCACACGCACGCGGCAATGACTCTCTTCAGAGGTGTCGCCGAAGATGTTCCACTGGATCGATGGCTTTCAGATTACATATTTCCCCGTGAATCAAAACTCACCGAAGAAGATGTGTACATTGGCAGTTTAGTTGGTTTCATGGAAATGGTCAAAAACGGGATCACCACCTTCGTTGACATGTATTTTTTTCCCTATGCGGTGGCGCAAGCGGCAGAAGATGTTGGAATACGCGGAGTCGTCGCCCGCGGACTTGCCGATGTTGACGGACATGGCAAAGAAAAATTGAAAGAATGCGAAGATTTCATACATAGATACTCTTCCAACCCACTCATCAGAGGTGGCGTGGGGCCACATGCCCTGTACACATGCTCAAATGGATATTTCAAAGAAAGTGTGGAAGTGGCAAGATCGAACGAATCCCTTTTGACATTTCATCTTTTGGAAGGCCCATCCGAACGGGCAGATTTTAGATCGCGTGCAAATGTCGAAGCGGTGGATTTTTTGGATTCCATCGGTGCTTTTGACGAAAAGACCATTGTTGCTCACGGTACACATCTGAACGACACAGAACTCAAACTTTTATCCCATAAAAAGGTCACGATCTCCTACAATCCAACGTCCAACGCAAAACTCGGGAATGGCATTGCCCCCATCTCAGAAGCGATCTCGAATGGAGTTAACATCACGTTTGGTACCGATTCAGCCGCATCAAACAATTCTTTAAATTTGTTCAACGAGATGAAATTTGGTGCTCTCATTCAAAGGGCATATAGAGAACTCCCAACCGTGATGAAAGTCGAAGAGCTTTTTAAAATGGCAACATGCAATGCACGAAAACCACTTCCATTTGACGTCGGAAAGATCTCGGCTGGAATGCTCGCCGACATCGTGATCATAAATCCCAACAAACTCTCCATGCTCCCAAGAAAAAATCTTTTTTCACATTTGATTTATTCTTTTGACACAGCGGCGATTGAAAAGGTGATGGTGGGTGGAAAATGGATCTACGACGGGAGTTTTTGCAACGTAGATCTCGGTGAGGTGATAGAGCGTTTTGAAAAAACCGTTAATTCTATCGATTCTCGCATTTGATCTTTTGATCGTGTTAACCTTGAGTGGATGTGTTCTGACTCAATTTGATATAGCTAAGCTTCGTTACTTCACCCCCAAAGGTTTTTCAATAAAGACTTACGTCGTGGAAATACATCCACCAAATTTTATAAAATTCAAAGCGGCACTCGTCGAAAAACTGAACGTTACGTACGTATCAACTTCAGCTTCGGTAGAGTTGAAAGTTGGAAAATTCAAAAATTCATTTGAATTGCACGATTTTTGGTACCATTGGGTAAAACATTTGAGCGGTAGTTGGAAAGCTTTAGAAACTGAAGCGTGGTGGTTCTCTGGTGCGTTTTCTAAAAAAGGAATCAGAGCTTGGTATTCTCGAGATATGGTTTTTGTGATCTATTCCAAGGAGGATATCGTTCTCGACCGAGTACAAAGAGAACTCAAAAAATTCGTTTCCGTATTTTCGGGTGTTAAATCTTGATGTACAGAGAACTCGCACCGTACTTAAGAGAAAAGTACGGTGGAAGGACCCAAAGAATATCCATTTCATATTTCAAAACTTGCCCAAATCGTGATGGCACAGTGGGCATCAACGGATGCACTTTTTGTGAAGAAACGGGAAGTGGATTCGCGAACAGATTTCGCAATTTGGATGTCAAGACTCAAATGCTCGAAGGTATCAAACATGCAAAAAAACGTTACCACGCCACACGGTTTATCGCGTATTTCCAGTCTTTCACAAATACGTACGCTCCGTTATCGGAATTAGAGGAAGTTTACAATCTTCCCATCGTGGACGACGTGGTGGCTTTGGATGTTTCCACAAGGCCTGACGCTTTTCCAAATGAGGTGGCCGAACTTTTAAAAAAAATATCCATTAAAAGAGAAATCGATATATTCGTGGAGTTCGGCCTTGAATCGATCAACGAAAATACGTTGGTGAGTATAAACAGAGGTCATTCTGTTGCCGAATTTATCGATGCGGTTTTGAGTGCAAAGCGTTATAATTTTGAAACCATAGCTCATGTTATACTTGATTTTCCATCTGACAGTATTCACGACGAGATTGCATGTGCTAAACTATTATCGGCCGTTGGAATTGACGGAGTAAAAATGCATTCACTTTACATTGTGCCAAACACCCCCATCGCACGTGACTATTCAAAGGGTCTTTTCAAGCCACTCAATTCCGACGAGTACGTGCGGCGAGCCGTGGCGTTTTTGACCCATCTCGATCCAAAGATCGTGATACATCGCCTGATTTCCACTCCACCGGCAAAAGCACTTTGGTCAGTGAAGATGAGCGCACCTGAAGCAAAACGTCGTGTTGAAGAAGGATTGAAAAGCATTGGAAAATTTCAAGGAAGCGATTTTAACTACCTAAATGGTGCGAGTTGGAGAAAAAAATTCGCAAATTCTCAAGAAAGGAGTACTTGAACATGGATTACGTAGAAAAAGTTAAAAATGCGACGAATTTTGTAAGATCCAAAATCGATCATATGCCGAAAGTTGCCGTCGTTCTTGGCTCTGGGCTTGATGTTATAAAAGAAGCGGTTGACGTTTCTCAAAAGATCGAGTACAAAGATATTCCCAATTTCCCGATTTCCACCGCTCCTGGCCACGCTGGGGAGATGCTCTTCGGTCGTTGGAATGAAACAGAAGTCGTGTTAATGAACGGAAGATTCCATTATTATGAGGGATACTCGATGAAAGAAGTTACCATGCCAATACGGCTCTTCCAACTGTTGGGAGTTGAATACCTGTTCATCACAAATGCAGCAGGTGGTATAAACCACGCATTCGTTCCTGGACATCCCATGATCATCACCGATCACATAAATTTCATGGGAGATAACCCCTTGATCGGGAAGAACGTGGAAGAATGGGGAACAAGGTTCCCAGACATGTCGGCGGCCTACAATCCAGAACTCATATCATTCGCCGAAGAGTCCGCAAAAGAACTTGGAATAGAGTATTACAAAGGTGTGTACATCGCATTCAGCGGGCCAAACTTTGAAACTCCGGCCGAACTCAAAATGGCGCAATATTTTGGTGCGGACGCAGTCGGCATGTCTACCGTTCCGGAGGTCATAGTGGCCAACCATGGTGCTTTAAAAGTTCTTGGAATATCGTCCATAACCGATCGGGCAATTCCAAATGATCTCAAACCACTTACAGCTGAAGAAGTTATAGAAGTTGCCAGAAAAACCGGGGAGAAAACAGCCAAAATATTTGAAAGGGTTCTCGATAAATTAAAGGAGAGATTGTAAGAAATGTTGCAAAAAAGCACGGATTACATACTGAGCAAAATCGGTGAGGTTCCCGACGTTGTAATAGTTCTCGGTTCTGGTTTATCAAAGCTCGTGGACGAAGTGGAAAAGGGAAGGCGAATTCCGTATTCCAAAATCCCAGGATTTCTCAGTTCCACTGCTCCAGGACATGCAGGTGAACTCATCTTTGGTCGACTAAGTGGCAAAAAAGTTTTGCTCATGAGTGGCCGATTTCACACATATGAAGGATATCCTGCGGCCGATGTGGGTTATCCGATTCGCGTGTTCAAAAAGATGGGAATAAATCGCTTGATTTTGACGAACGCCGCAGGTGGAATAAGAACTTCATTCAAAGCTGGAGATCTTGTTTTTATAAGCGATGTGATAAACTTTTCTTTCAGGAATCCTTTGAGAGGACCAAACGATGAGTCACAAGGGCCAAGATTTCCGGATATGTCCAACTCGCTTTCGAAAGTATGGATTCGAAATGCCAACCGAGCGATCGAAGAAAAATTTGGAAAACCTTTGGAAACTGGTACGTACATATCAGTTCTTGGGCCAAGTTATGAGACGCCGGCTGAAATCAGGATGTTTAGAAAAATTGGTGCGGATATGATCGGTATGTCCACAATTCATGAGGTAATAGTAGCCAACCATTTGAAAATGGAAGTGATGGGCATATCATGTATAACCAACATGGCTGCCGGTATTTTAAATCAACCACTTTCAGAAAAAGAAGTGTTAGAAGCTGGAAGGAAAGTTTCGAAGCGTTTCATATCGATCGTGAAAACCATAGTTGACAAAACGTGCTAAATGCACTCTAAATTTCTTGTAGAATTTCTTAAAAGTTCAGCATACAGGGGGTGAAACGGCCGTGCGACCGTACGATGTTATCCTAAAGAAAAGAAACAACGTCAAGCTTTCAAAAGAAGAAATAAAATACATGGTGATGGGATTTATCAACGGAGAAATTCCAGATTATCAAATGGCCGCTTTTCTCATGGCCGTGTATTTCAGGCACATGGACGAAGAAGAGAGATATCACCTCACGGAGATCATGGCAAAATCCGGAGACATGATAGATCTTTCGGTAATTCCCGGGATAAAGGTGGACAAACATTCCACGGGAGGCGTTGGAGACAAAACAACGTTGATCCTCGCGCCTATGGTGGCATCCTGCGGTTTACCAGTGGCAAAAATGTCTGGCAGAGGATTAGGGCACACTGGTGGAACGATCGACAAACTTGAATCGATCCCGGGATTCAAAACCGCACTTTCTGAGGAAGATTTTATGAGCAACGTAAAGAGGCACGGCATAGCCATTGTGGGGCAAACCGCCAATCTCGCCCCGGCGGACAAAAAAATATACGCTTTAAGAGACGTAACGGCAACGATCGATGAAATATCTCTGATCGCTTCCAGCATAATGAGCAAAAAGTTGGCTGCGGGAGCCGATGGAATCGTCTTGGATGTCAAAGTTGGATCTGGTGCGTTCATGAAAGATATTTCTTCAGCCACAGACTTGGCACGCGCAATGGTTGACATAGGAAAAAGACACGGAAAAGAAACCGTGGCACTCTTAACAGACATGGATAAGCCTTTGGGATTGACGATCGGAAATGCCCTTGAAGTTGAAGAAGCTATCGACACCCTCAAAGGCAACGGCCCAAAAGATTTAGAAGAATTATGCGTTGAATTGGGAGCACAAATGCTGAAAATTGGCAAAATTAGTCCCGATCTCGATTCTGCAAGAGAGACTCTGAGGAACTCGATAAAAAGCGGTAAAGCGCTTGAAAAATTCAGAGAACTCGTCGAAATACAGGGCGGAAATCCAAACGTCATCGATGATACATCGCTTTTGAATATTTCCACCCACACTCGCACAATAACCGCAACGCGTTCTGGATACATCTATTCGATGGATGCGGAAAAAATTGGAATTTCCTCGATGATACTCGGCGCAGGTAGGATACACAAGGGTGACAAAATAGACTTATCGGTAGGTGTAAAGCTCACGAAAAAAACGGGGGACTTCGTGAAAGCGGGAGAGACTCTCTGTACTTTGTATTACAACCGTGAAGAAAAACTCAAAGAGTCCGTTAACATGATCCAAGATGCTTATACGATAAAAGACACAAAACCAGAATCTGTAAAGCTCGTACACGGTGTTGTTCAATGATCAAAAGACTTGCCACTCTTTTTATTATTTTGGGAATACCGATTGTAACGATCGCCATGCCGCTGTACTTGGTAAAAAATGGCACGGCGATATTTTTGACAAACACCTCGATATGGAAGGGCGTTCCATTCGTTAAAATCTCTCAAATTGCTCCCATTTTGAACCTTAAATGGTCTTACAAAAACAAAATGGGCGTGGTGATACACAATGGCGATTTCATCTCTTTCAATCTCAAAAATCACAGGGGTACATACGATGCCTTGTACGTGATGAACGACGTATCCACGAACACTCAAACACCTTATCTTTCAATAAAGGCCGTTGCAAAACTCGTCGGGATGAAAGTTGCCATAGACCCTGCAGGAGCTTTTTTATTCCAACGTCTTCCTTCCGTCTCGTTGAAGGGTGTACTGCTCTACGGAAAGCGATTCACCATTTTTTTCAACGTGAAATCTCCAAAAACAACGATAAAAGTTACCTCAAACGGCATAGTTACAACCGTGAAGATTTTTCCAGTTTCTTTTTCAAAAAACTACATCCAAGCCAATTCTCCGCTTGTGGTGGAAAAAGATGGAGAAATATCGGCCGAGTACCGCATAACGTACACGGGAAAGCTGGAAATTTCTACAGCTCTGGGATATCCTTCTCTTCCCACTCAAGAATCTTCTTCCTTGAATTTCAACGATGGAATATCGTACAGGAGCCTGGTGTACAAAACTCTCACGGGCAAAATGGTATATCTAAACTTTCTTAAAATTCCGCCCGGTGTTTCTCATCTCAAAATCGTTTACCCACACTCCGGAGTTGGAACTTCTGGACTTTTAAGTTCCTTTGCCACATCAAACGCTGTGGCGGCAATTGGAATTGCCGGGAAATCTCCCGGTTTTGTCATGTCAAACGGTAAAATATTGAGTGCTTCAAATGCAAACTGCCCAACATTGGTTTGGAATGGCAAAAAATTTGATATAATTGAAACAAGTCCAGTTATAACCGTTAACATTGGCCCTGTTCCTTTCAAAATAAACGCCGTAAATTGCGCAACTGGAGACGTTGTGATGTACACTTATGAGTATGGAGGCAAAATACCAAAAAGTAACAACAGGATTTATTACAGAATTGAGAAGGGTGTTATAGTAAGTAAGAAATACGCGGAACATGTTAGAAACCCCAATGATGTAATTCTTTCTTTGACCAATAAATACGCGTTGTTCTTGAAAGATGTTACACTCGGAAATTTTGTCAATTTTTTTACCTCTCTTGAAGGTGTAAATCTTGATAACATTGATGGTGCCATTCAGGGACATTATCTCATCATTTACAATTCCAAAAAAGTGAAATTGTGGTCTTTGAAAGAAACTGAATGTTCTAATGAGCCTAAAATGGTGATCGGAATTAAAAACAAATCCCTGTACTTCATAAGGGTATATGCCAAAAATGCCAATTTGGATCTCGATGAGCTCTCTAACATCCTCTTGAATTTCGGATTTTCGAAGGCTATGTGTTTGAACAGCGGCAAAAACGTTTCCATGATAGTCGACGGAAAGATCGTTGGATCCAAAAGTGAAGGACTGTACCCGGCAGAATTCGGGATAGAAATAGACCAAACAACTGGAGGTGCATAGAAGTGACCGACACAATAAAAAAGCGTGTCATAGCATTCATAGGTCACAATGGAAGCGGAAAGACCACGCTATCTGAATCTATTCTTTTTTTGAACAAAGCGATAGACAGAATGGGAAGTGTGGAACAAGGAAATACCGCCATGGATTTCGATCCGGTGGAGGTCGAAAAAAAATCCAGCATTAATGCCTCTGTTTTTACATTTAAAAGAGGCGATTACACTTTTGCGTTGATCGACACGCCTGGGTTCTCCGACTTCATTGGAGAAGTTTTATCCACCGTTCTCGTGGCTGAAAATGTGTGCTCAGTTCTTGATGCCACAAGCGGTGTCGAAGTTCAAACGGAAAAAACGTGGAAAATTGCAAAAGACTACAAGCGGCCGACGTTCTGTTTCATCAACGGCATGGATAAAGATCACGCCAATTTTGATCAAACTTTAGAGCAGATCAAAACATTTGCTGGAAAACCCGTGGTGGCGATGAACTTTCCCATCGGAAGTGGTTCCGCATTCAAAGGCGTTGTAGACGTGTTAAATCAAAAAGCCGTACTTTACGAAGGAAAGACTCCAAAAATCACGGACGTACCGGAAGATCTCAAAGACAAACTTCAAGATTATAGGTCATCTTTAATAGAATCAATAGTGGAATTGGACGATGCACTGATGGAAAAATACTTTGCGGATGAGCCTGTTACTTCCGAAGAATTGAAAGAAACTTTGTCAAAAGGATACGCTAACGAACAAATTGTTCCCGTTTTTTCAGGTTCCGCAACGCTTGGCATAGGTGTCAACGAATGCCTCGACGCGATCCAAGAATTTGGAGCTTCACCCGTGGATGTGAAAATGGAAATCGGTGGCCAAGAAATAATGCCGGACGTTGATGCTCCGTTTTCCGCTTTGATCTTCAAAGTCGTCGTCGATCCCTTTATAGGAAAACTCACTTATGCAAAGGTTTTAACGGGAAAAATAAAACCAGGTGATACGATATACAACGAATCATCGAAGACGACCGAAAGAATAAATCATATATACGTTCCCGCCGGCAAAAAGCAAAACGAAATTAGTGAAGCCAGCGTGGGCGACATAATCGCCATACCTAAGTTAAAAGAAAGCCAAGTTGGAAACTTCCTGAGCGAACCATCAAAAAAGATTTCAATTGAAAATATTTTTGATTTCCCAGAACCAATGATTTCTAAATCCGTGAAATCCAAAAATAAAGGAGAAATAGACAAGATTACGAACGGACTTGCGAGACTTGCGGAATCCGATCCGACCTTTCACATGAGTTTTAACTCAGAAACTTCTGAGATAGTTGTCTCCGGACTGGGAAACATTCACATAGACGTGATAATAGAGAAACTGAAAAAGAATTTCAACGTCGAAGTGGAACTTGGAAAGCCAAAGATCGCTTACAGGGAAACGATAACAAAAAAAGCCAAAGCGGAATACAAACACAAAAAGCAGAGCGGAGGACACGGTCAGTACGGTCATGTAAAGATCGAATTGGAGCCTTTACCCAGAGGAAAAGGCTTTGAATTTGAAGATAAAATATTTGGTGGAGCCATTCCAAAGAACTACATACCGTCCGTTGAAAAGGGTATAAAAGAGGCAATGAAAAAGGGTGTGCTTGCGGAATATCCCGTGGATGATGTCAAGGTTACACTTTACGATGGGTCATACCACGAGGTGGATTCTTCCGATATAGCGTTCCAGATTGCCGCGATTCAAGCATTCAAAAATGGAATGCAATCGGCAAGTCCCACGTTGTTAGAACCGATAATGAGTGTAGAAATTTACGTTCCGGATGACAGCACGGGAGATGTTATGGGAGATTTGAATGCGCGTCGTGGAAGAATTCATGGAATTGAACCACTGGGAAACAAATATCAATTGATAAAGAGTGATGTTCCACTTTCAGAAATGCTTGAATTTTCATCGCAACTCAACTCCATGACAAGCGGGAAAGGGTATTTCACCATGAAATTCTCTCATTACGAAGAAGTTCCGAGAAACTTGCAAGAAAAGATCATTCAAGAAAGAAAGGCAGAATTAGAAGAAGAGAAATAAACGAGGCAGGCTTTTGCCTGCCTTTATGGTGGAGTCGATGGGATTCGAACCCACGACCTCTTCCTTGCGAAGGAAGCGCGCTCCCAACTGCGCCACGACCCCATATGTACGAATTCTAACACATATACCACTCAACGATCAAGGGGAGCTGGGCCCATCGAGTTCACCAAATTGGAAGGAGGAATTCAAATGAAAATACTGCACAAAGCCAGAAATGTTGAAGTCAGCAACGCGATGAAGGAATACATAGAAAAAAAGCTGTCAAAATTAGAGCGCATAGTGAAAGATGATAATTCTGAGGTTGAAGTGCGCATTTCAAAATCCCACGAACGCTACACGGTGGAAGTTACCCTCAAAATGAGAGCCATAATAGTAAGAGCAGAAGAAACGACAAAAGACTTTTACGCGTCTGTTGATAACGCTGTGAATAATTTGGAAAGACGTTTGAAAAGATACAAAGACAGATTTAGAACTCTTAAACGCGAAAAATCAGAAAACATTCAAAATCAAGAACCTGAAGAAAAAAGTGGTGAAAGCATTGTCAAAATAAAGAAATTTGAACTCAGACCCATGAATTTAGACGAAGCAATAATGCAAATAGAAATGCTCGATCACGAATTTTTCGTTTTTAGAAACACCGATGGCGATCAAATAAACGTTCTTTACAGGAGAAAAGACGGAAACTACGGACTCATCGTTCCCATGTAAAAGTAGTGTTTACCACGCACAACACAAACTTAAAGGGCGGCTAATGCCGTCCTTTATTACGTTTCAAAAGTGCTACTACTTCAAAGTGATGCGTTTGTGGGAACATGTCTATGAGTGTTGCCGTTCTAAATGAATATCCGCTTTTCATGAACGCCTTCACATCTCTTGCAAACGTGGTAACATCACAAGATGCGTAAATGATCTTTGAAGGATTCAAATTTACAATCTTTTGAATCACGCCAAAATCGATGCCAGATCTTGGAGGATCCACCAAAACGGTATCGAAATGTTCGTTTGAAAACCAATCTTGCACTCTTGAGGAAATGAAATGAATGTTGAAAATGCCATTTATTTTGGCATTTCTTATAGCGGCTTTCACAGATGCGTTGGAACTTTCCACACCTACAACTCTTTTATAACCATCGGCAAGTTGGAGCGAGAGAAATCCGACCCCGCAATACAGATCAAGAAGATTCTCCCCTTCATCGGCATATTTCTTCACAGTTTGTGCAAGTTTAATGGCACCCTGATAATTTACCTGAAAAAAAGATTTCGCCGGAATCGTGTACTCAATCCCATTTAAATTCACACCGAGAAAAGATCTCCCTTTGTGTACGACTTGATATCCTTTGTCCACAGAGTGAGAATGATTTTTGAGCGATATCACGTTGTCGGCCTCTTCGATTTTGGGCGGATTAATCCTGTTTGAGGATACAAACACCAACATATTTTCTCGGGCCACTCTCAACATCACACGATCTAAGTTGAGGGCAAACTTTCTTTGTTCATTCAAAACTCCCTCAACTTTTGATTTCAATTTGTTCAGTCTCTCAGAAGAGATAAAACATCGGTTTATTGAAATAAAATCATTCGTTCCTTTTCTAAAAAAACCCAATTTCTCAGAGTTAACCGCAAACTCGACTTTGTTTCGATAGTGATAAGGAGAAGTTGACAGCACAGTCGGCTTTGAAACTTTCATTTTTGCGGTGTGGCTCATCTGATCAACAAAAATCTCAGCTTTGTACTCAAGTTGTCTTTCATAATCCATATCCATCCATTCACAGCCACCACAACTCTTAAAGTGTTCACAAGGTGGGGAAATTCTGTCATTCGACGGTTTTAGCACGCACTTTGTTTTAGCCAAAACGACGTCTTTTCTTTCCTTTTCTACC
>WFSH01000173.1 GCA_015486145.1 Mesoaciditogaceae bacterium | reverse complement strand
TCTACAATAATTGCTGTAAAAGTTTAAAGTGAAAAAAATCCCGTATCCTATTCTCAAGAACCATAGATCCAAAAACAAAAGGATGCAGAAATTACGGTCAAGGATTCAATATTTGGTGGATCATAAAGAAAAAGCACCTTTCATCGAAGGTGCTTTCCAATTATATCCGTGAAATCATTTAGATTTACAGACCAAACCCAATGGTGTACATTCTTTGATATCCATAACCTGCATGAAAACCGGTATTCATAACGTACGTGCCACCATAAAGCTTTATGAATCCCAGTTTCAACTCAGCTCCGCCAACAAACCATCCTGCGGATAATCCACCGTAAAGTTTAACAAAATCAAAAGGTGTGTATTTAACTCCGATATGTAACCTTCTGAAGAAAGAATAGCGATTATCAAGAAGTTTGTCAAAATCCACACCGATCACCAAATTACGGGTAACGAATCCGGTTCCAATTCTTAAATCTGGCGTGGAGGAATTTGTCACGTTGTGCCACAATCCACCAAAATTTACGTGGCCAACAGAAACTTTTAAGCCCAAATCGATGTTGGATGTTGCCTCATACGTCAAATTGGGGTTTAAAGCGGTCGAAGAACTCGCAACAACCAAAAGCGAAAGATTGTTTATGGAGTATATTTGTGGCATGACGTATCCGTAACGATAAGCGCCTCCAAAAGAAAATTTGGCGTTGAAGATTTTGAAAGCCAGCGCTCCAACTCCTTCAACATACGCTGCAGCCTTCGCGTGTAATGAAACGGAAGGTATGATGTCGTTGGATACAAAGGTTTGAACGTATGCCTGCGAAAAAGCCGAAACGCCAAGCGCGAAGTTTTCGCCATCGTATCCAACGTATCCATTTGTTCCAACAACGGCACGATTCGTGTTGAGCAGAGCTTGACCATAATTTTTAAGAAAATAATTAGCAATATAGACATTGTTCTTAGAATCAAGCACCGTTTTTATCTCGTTAAAATGTGTAAGTGCTTTAACAACGGATGAGCCTATGCCGTAACTCGCGTTCGCGTTTAAGTTGGGAATGTCGAAGACAAAACCACCACCATTTGTGAGACCAGCGGGATTGTAATAAACGGCGTTTATGTCATTGGCAATGCCGGTAAACGTGTTTCCCATCATCAAAGTTTCGAAAGAGTTGTAAAAACTCAAATCAAATGAAAAAGCCATTACAGATACGAGCACGACCAAAAAGAAAATGATTTGTTTTTTCAACAACACCAGCTCCCTTCAAATGGCAAAATCGGACTAAACCAAATTACTGAAACGCTATCTCAAGTGCTTTCATTAAGTCTCCAAGAGTTTTAAGAGATGCCAACTCGTTAGCATTGAACTTGCTCAAGATTGTTTCCGCCTTGTTGAGAATGTTTTGAGCATAAGAACTGTCAATTGGGAATGATGGTGGAAGATAATTCAAGCCATCCTTTGCCGACTGAATGGCTTCGTTCATCTTATCTATCACCTTTTGAGCTAATGCGGGCTTTCCGTAAGTACCAAGAGTAAGTGTTTCCAATTTTTCAAAAGAAATCGTTCCTGGTTTTTTAAAGCAATTGTTTTTTTTGTCCCACACGTAGTTAAATATTTCATCCGATGTGGTGAGAACGCCATCGTGATTTGAATCAAAAAAGGCAGTCGATACGTAAAGAGTGTCATAGATCAAATTGGCAGCATCCCAATTGAATTCATCCTTCCCTCCGTACACAGAGAGTAGAGATGAAAGCTCACTCAAAAGGTCCATCGTTGGCATACCCCTTGAAGCTGAGAGCAACACAACAACGATCTTTGATGCCATCGAGGCAGTAAATGACGGAGATGTATCCTTGATAGATACGGAAGAAGCCGGTTTCGAAAATACACCAAGAATCGTGCTTATAACGTTTGTTATTGACAACTTTTTCACCTGGGAAATCGATCTGACCATGGCAATTGCGGCATCTTTCACGGCAGAAGCCGTTGTACTGTTTTTAGAAATGATGCCGTTTTGGATACGAGATTTAACGTTTTTGACATCCGATGCCACTTGTTCAATCACCGCTTTGGCCTTTGAAGACGTTGCAGGCTCCGTTAAAGCACTGTAAAGATCCACTTTTGTGCTTGCTGACGTGGAACCAGCACTTGTAATGACTTCCGAAGAAAGACTGATACTCGTTTGGACATCTCCGGTGTTAGCCGCAGATAACGCATTTTTTGCGATACTTGAAAGATTGCTCGGTTTGTCAAAAGGTTTAAAAACGTT
>WFSH01000172.1 GCA_015486145.1 Mesoaciditogaceae bacterium | reverse complement strand
AGTACCTAAACTTATCGCTGGATGGTGTGGCCAAGGAAACAAAGTAAACTCCGTTTATCTTTGTCCATGAATACCCACCCGCCAAGAGTACCAAATTCAGCGCTTTTTCCAAAGTTACGTCTTTGAGGTCGACTGTCACGTAACCACCAACAGAATCGTCGGCTATGATGGTTTGTCCTGTATCGTAAGAGAGTTGGCTGAGAGCTTGTCTGAGATCCATCTCAAAAAATGATTCGTTTATGAGCGTTTGACCCAGAGCGAATGTGGCGATCGTGAGCAAAATCAACGACAAAACAAATATTTTTCTCATTTCAGGTCGTCCTTTCTCATTAGTTTTGTGATATCTTCATTCGTTATATCAAAAGAAGTTTCCATTCTTATTTTCTTTTCTTTGTTTTTATCCCCTTTATACGTTAAAAGAAATATTAGTCGGTAATTCCCGGCTTTCTTGTAGCTGTATCCTCTCAAAGGAATATCCACGTATCTTTCCTTACCAGGAAAGATCGTGAGTTCTTCTTTTGAAACGGATTTTGCTTGCATGGTTAAGTAGTTGGAAGTCGGATCCAAAATGTCATACATCATGTTGAACTTTGTAAAGACATTGCCCGTATTTTTCACCCAAACTCTGAGAGTTTGAGTTGATTGCGTTGACTCTCCAGTGATCATCTTCTCGATCTTCGTGATCTTAAAGCCGTATTTAGTCATGCCATTGATCCTCGTCATCACGGGAATGTAGAAATTTGACATGTTTGAACTTGAATTGATTACGCCAGCTTCTATTTTTATTGCAAAAACCATTTGGGCGTTTTCTGAATTCTTTGGGATTTTGTACGAAAATGGTACGATTCGTTTTTGATCCTCCCTGAGAGAAAAAGCTGGTGGATATATTCTCACATCTTTCAAGTTGGTAGCTCCAAATATGTATTCACCTTTTTCATTCATATTCAACGAGACCGCTGAAAGCGTCGCGTTAATTGACGTGAATTCTTTGTTATAGATTTCAAATTTTCCCATACTGGAAGATCCACTTCTTGCATCAGAAACTATTTCTTTGGGAGAAAATTGAATGTTGATACCTAACGGCCGTGTGGTTCCTGTTGAGAATTTGATCGAGAATTTGTATTCTTTCTGTCCCAGATAGTGTTTGTCAGATTTAATACTCACCTTTGCTATGTACTCACCGGCTGGTAGAGTTCTATCATAAAGCGCATACATCTTCCGTGTTACCTTTGGCATAACAAGATTAGTCGTGTCCATCTTTAAATTCATTCTTCCCCACACTTTACGATCGGGAGAAGTTATCAGCACATTTCCACTTATCTTAAAGGATGTGCTGCCCAAATTTTTCACGTAAGCGTCTACTTCGAGTCCTCTCTGTGTTATCGTCGCCACCTGATCGAAATTCACGATCTTTATCTCATCTATTTTGAGTTTAGATCTTGCCGGCCTACCTTTTATGGTTACATGAAGAATGCTTCCAAACCTCAATATCTTCGCTATCTTAATATTTCCAGTTTTAGGGACGATGGGATTAAAAAGTACCCATATCATTGCGTAGTAATCTCCACCTACTTTTACAGTACGTGGGACTTTTACGTGAACCTTGAATTTCAAATAGCTCACCGGTTTTACAGTTAGTTGTTCATCATCCAAACTTGCCCACTCTGCCGCTGATTGCTCGTAAGTTCCCGCATCTAAAAATACGAATTTTCCATTTCCCACTATTTCAAAATCTCCAACCGAAAGATTGGCTTGCATAGTTTCAAACGTGTTATTGGATATTGTAACCTCGTAGTCTTGCGTTTCTCCAGGATACATCTGTAATTCCATTATCAGTGGGCTAATCCCTATTGAATAGGAAGAAGCTCCAAAAACCGTGGAAAAAGATGTAACCATTATGAGGGCCGCAAGCGCCATTATTTCAACTTTGATTTTCAACTTTCTCACCCCTTTTGAAAAATAGGGGGGCTCTTTGGCCGCCCCTTATTTGTTTTTAATTCGTTCTTTTTCTTTTTTATTATGGATCGACGAATGTTAAGAGAATTCCACCTTGATAGTTTCCAACTGGTTGGCAATCTTTTACATCAAGGCCAAGATAGAAATGAGTAGGTCCTCCACATGGTTCGCAATTATTCACAGTTATGGAGTTACCCGTGGTACCAAAACTGCTTGCCGGTATCCATCCACTCCCTGTCACCCATGGTTCTCCAGGAGTAGTGTCTCCCTCAGCATAGTATGTCTCAATTGTGGCTCCTGAGGTGGCATCGTAAAGATTGTTGGTTTGATCAGGCGCAAGGCTTGTAGCAGCGTAGGTAATAACAACTGTTCCGTTTGTTGTGACCCTTAAGTCCATATTTTTGACGTAATATTGTCCCGGGAGATCGATGTGAATGTAAAGTTCGGTGTATGAAAGCTGGACCTTTATCCATTTGCTTATGTACACATGGAGTCTTATTTCCAAAAGCTTCTTGTTAGAGCCAGCATCTTTAAAATCGGCCCAAGGCATGAACTCAGCATCACTCCAACTGCCAGTATCAGGTGCGCTTTGCTCGCCTAACGCTGTTCTAAAGAACTTAGTACCAGTTGCAGCTGCGATTGAAGGAGTAGCTACTGCTGTCCAGCCATTATCATAGAAGAAAACATCTATGGAATCCCCATT
>WFSH01000171.1 GCA_015486145.1 Mesoaciditogaceae bacterium | reverse complement strand
GACTCTGAAGTGGTTTATCAAAATATAAAGAAACAGCTCTCAAAGTTGGGAGTTATATTTTTAGATATGGA
This sequence comes from Mesoaciditogaceae bacterium, assembly GCA_015486145.1. Classification (GTDB taxonomy): domain Bacteria; phylum Thermotogota; class Thermotogae; order Mesoaciditogales; family Mesoaciditogaceae; genus WFSH01. The sequence continues at coordinate 2,933 of WFSH01000171.1, read as the reverse complement.
AAGCGCAGTTAAAGAATATCCGGAGATCGTCAAAAGATATTTCATGCACGCCGTTCCACCAAATGATCACAAATTTGCAGCACTTCATGGGGCAGTCTGGAGTGGCGGCTCCTTTGTCTACGTCCCGGAAAATGTGGAAGTTCCCATGCCCTTACAGGCGTACTTCATGATGGCGTCACCTGGGATGGGGCAATTTGAGCACACGTTGATCGTGGTGGGCAAGGGTGCCAAACTTCATTTTATAGAAGGGTGTTCTGCCCCGCAGTACAGTGTGTCAAACTTGCACAGTGGAATGGTTGAAATATATGTTGAAGAGGGCGCCACGATGCGCTACAGCACGATTCAAAATTGGTCAAAGAACACTTACAATTTAAACACCAAACGTGCGATTGTGGATAAAGATGCCACAATGATTTGGGTTTCTGGTTCCATAGGATCGGCCAAAACGATGCTTTATCCTGCCAGCATTTTAAAGGGTAAGGGAGCACGTGCAGAACACATGAACATCACATATGCTGGTAGAAATCAGCATTTGGATACAGGATCAAAAGTTGTTCATTTGGCTCCTTACACCTCATCAAAAGTGGATGCGAGAAGTATAAGTTCAAATGGAGGATGGGCATTTTACAGAGGACTTTTAAGGGTTTCACAAATGGCACATCATGTAAAGTCAACCGTTGAATGTTCTGCCTTGATGATGGATGATGAGTCTACCTCCAGCACGTTGCCAATAATAGAAATCATGAACAACGAAGCCGATGTAGGGCACGAGGCGCGTATTGGAAGAATAAAAGAAGAGCAGATTTATTATCTTATGAGCAGGGGATTAAGTGAAGACGATGCTAAAGCCTTGATCGTGCGTGGATTCATGGCGCCGATCGTTAAACAGCTTCCTTTGGAATATGCGATAGAGTTTAACAGACTCGTGAGCATGAATTTTGAATCCAGGTTGGGGTGATGGTTATGGAAATGACACTGGTTGAACATGTGACACCGACATTTCAAACATCTTTTGATTACAAGCTGGACGATGTAAAAAAGTTTGGTAACTTCGAATGGCGAAAACTATTTGCTGAAAAATATGTGAAAATTGGATTTCCAAAATGGAAGCGTTTGAAACTGTCGCAAATACCACTCGGTAAATTAAAGCCACATGCGGAGGCGCATTTGGAGGGAGATGCATCAAAACTCAAAACAATTGATGAGGCTTTGAGAGAAAATCTCGTCGAAGAGTTTTCGGGCATAGAGTTTAAAGGCGCACATCCGAAATTCACACTTATGTCTCAAGCGTTCTTTAATACGGGATTCTTTTCCGAAATAAAAGAATGTGGTAATGTGTATGTGCATTACGATCTCAACAAAAATTCCACGATGATTGATAATTCAACAGTCGCCGTTAGAAAGAACTCCGAAGCCGTTGTGATAAGAGAAGTTACCGGAAAAGGGGATCTCAGGGTTTCAACCACAATATTTTTCGTTGAAAGGGGGGCTAAATTGAGATTTTTCAACGTGTTGATCGCACCCCGCACATCGTTATCAGTGGACTCTAACCTTTACATACTCAAAGAAGGGGCTGAACTGGAGGTGTATGACATTGTGCTTGGAAGTGAAAAAATGGCATCCGATCACGAATGTAGACTTGTTGGAACAGGTGCCAAAGCAAAATTCACATCTCTATATTTTGAAGTAGGCCAAGAACGAGCCGATCTGAAATACGATCTCATTCACAGTGCACCCCAAACGATCGGCGAATTGAATGGAAAAGGGGTGGTGAGCGGGAAATCTTACGTGGTGTTTAGGGGAAACATAGATATTCCCCGTGAATCGTATGGCGTGAGCTCACAGGAAAGCGGATACACCCTTAATCTCTCTCCCATGGCGCGAGTAGATACAATACCCAGTCTGAACGTCAAGGACAATCGCGTGAACGCTCAGCATGCTGCTTCTGTCGGCAAAATAGATGAAGACAAGCTTTATTACATGATGTCGAGAGGCCTCGATGAAAAAACTGCGTTGAAACTCGTGGTAGAAGGAATGTTTAAACCCGTTGTGGATGCCATACCTTCTGAATCTGTGAAAAGAGATGTTGAAAATGGTCTGCTCTCCAGAATTTAATATTGAAGGGGATTTTCCAATTTTATCCACTGTTTTCGAAGATGGATGTAGGTTGGTGTATCTCGACAATGCGGCAACAACACAAAAGCCAAGGTGCGTGATAGAAAGGATTGCACATTTTTACGAATCTGAAAACGCCAACGTTTCACGAGGGGCTCATAGACTTGGAAATACTGCCACGCTTGAATATGAAAAAGCAAGAGAAATTGCCGCGAATTTTATAGGTGCGAGATCTGAAGAGTTGATATTTACTTCTGGAGCGACTGAATCCATAAATGCAATTGTTTATGGTTGGGGAGAAGAGAACATTCATCAGGATGACGAAATCGTGGTTTTGGTGAGTGAACACCACAGCAACTTCGTACCTTGGCAACAACTTGCCAAGAGGAGGAGGGCGATTTTCAAGGTTATAGGTGTGAAAAATGACGGGACCGTTGACTTGAATGAATTCAAGGCCACCATTACAGATCGTACAAAAGTGATCGCTTTTGCCCACGCCACAAACACATTTGGGATAATACATCCCGTGCATGAAATGATCGAAATTGCTCATTCCAAAGGGGCGATCGCAGTTGTCGATGGTGCGCAGTCCGTACCTAACATTCCAACAAATGTGAAAGAGATGAATGCCGATTTTCTTGCCTTTTCTGGTCATAAAATGCTTGGGCCGATGGGCATAGGTGGTCTATATATTTCTAAAAGAAGAGTAAATGAAATGAGACCGTTTTTTATGGGTGGTGGAATGGTGGATCAAGTACGTGATGATTTTACAAAATTTGCTTTGCTGCCAAAAAAGTATGAGGCAGGGACTCCAAATG
>WFSH01000170.1 GCA_015486145.1 Mesoaciditogaceae bacterium | reverse complement strand
GTATTAACCGCGCCAAAATATAGGCGTATCCTCTTATCACTCCATTGTTTTGGAACTTCCAATTCGTATTCATACTCAAGCGGGCCTTCTTCAAAGAAAAGCTCCTCACACTGTTCATTCCAACTTGCCGATATCGCAATTGGACGACTTGTTTTGTCATTCGGTTTCCTTATTTTCCAGATTTTTGAAAGCTCAAAAGTTGATCTACAGAGATTCGATTGCACTCTAAGCATTTTCCATCTCCTTTAAACTCCTGAAGATGATAACAAGCTTTTTACCTTCACACTTTTACCAATTTTGGCAGATTTATATATCGCTAAAACCGCTTCCAATGATTTCAATCCCTCTTCACCATTAACAAGAGACTCTCTGCCACTCTTGATGGCATTTACAATGTCCTCAAACTGTCTTTTATGCAAATCGCTTGGAACTGCTGGAGAAGCGTGATCAAATGTTGAACTTTCATTCCAGTGTTCTCTTTTACCACTTTTGAGGGCCAGTTCAACGATTCTATCATCTTGTATTATCACACTTCCATTGTCTCCGTAAATATCCAATCTCGAATAAAAACCAGGATAAGCGTTGGTATTAGCTTCTATGAGACCTATCGCTCCATTTTCAAACTTAACGCTTGCAACAGCCTCATCTTCAACTTCAATTTCATGACCTCTCGTTGCCGTATACGCAAATACCTCATCTATTGATCCAACCAGATAGTAGAGCAGATCAACGTAATGGATTGATTGATTTATTAAAGCGCCACCACCATCTAACTCCCAAGTGCCTCTCCATTCTGCGCGATCGTAATATTCCTGTGTTCTGTAAACCTTTGTGTGAGCCGCTCCAAAGTTTATCCGGCCAACTTCTCCGTTATCAATGGCATTTTTAAGTGTCACTATATCATCTGCAAATCTATGCTGAAAAATTACAGATAATTTTACATTTTCCTCTCGACAAGCATCTATTAAATCTTTGGCATTCTTCAAAGAAACGTCAATAGGTTTTTCAACAATGACATGTCTTCCCGATTTTGCAACGTCAATTCCTATTTTGGCATGTGTACCACTTGGCGTAGTTATACACACTATATCAATATCATCTCTTTTAAGCATCTCATTGTAATCCGTGTAATAATCACAACCATGAAGCTGAGCAAATCTTTTAGCCCTTTCTCGAGTTAAACTTGAAACTGCCACAAGGTTTGTCTCAGAAATCTCTTCTATACATTTTGCGTGAATCTCAGCAGCAACACCTGTTCCAATTATCGCAAAATTCAAATTATCCTCCTTTTTGCTCTCCCTCGTAATTATAGACATTAAGAAAAACACTTTTCCTTGATCAATAAGGTCGCATCATCTGATTTGCAACACTGTCTATCCCACATGAAAAAGATTAGGGAGAAACATTGATATAGGTGAAAAATAAGTAACAAGAATTAACGCAAATGCCATAGCTGCATAAAGGGGTAACATCTCTTTTGAAGTTCTCTCAATTGATACTTTACCTATAGCGGAACTTACAAATAGAGCATTTCCAACTGGCGGTGTACAAAGACCTATTCCGAGATTCAGCAACAACATAATCCCAAATTGTATGGGAGTTACACCTGTACGTTCAACAAGTGGCAGTAAAATTGGTGTCATGATGACTATCAATGGTGCCATATCCATGATAGTACCAAGTGCAAGCAAAAGTATGTTAATCATTAATAGGATAATAATGGGGTCATGACTTATGGACATTATCCCGTTGGCTAATAATGATGGAATTTGAAGATATGCCATAACGAATCCAAAAGCTGAAGCGTTAGCTATCAAAAACAGCACCATAACAGTTGTTCTAGAAGCTTCCCTGATCGCATTAAACATTTTGCTCACTTTGAATTTCTTCCTGTAAAGTGTTAAATTGACTAACAAAACCAATAAAACCCCAACTGCTGAGGACTCAGTCGGTGTGAAAAAACCAAAAACTATTCCACCAACAACTAACAGGCCAACTGACATTGCAACTGCCGCTCGAATTATAGTTTTAACGGCGTTAATATTCCAAACAATTTTTTCCCCCTTCGGAAACTTCTTTATTTTTGCAAGGATAAGTATAACTATCGTCATAGATAAACCAAGTATAACCCCAGGTATATACCCTGCCATAAATAACCCACCCACGGATACGCCACCGGCTGCAAGTGAGTATATGATCATGTTTTGACTTGGAGGTATTATTATTCCCTCTTGAGATGCTGTTGCGGTAAGAGCACTTCCAAATTCTCTTGAATAACCTTGCTTTTCCATCATGGGTATAGTTATACTTCCTATAGCTGCAACATCAGCAACTGAGGAACCGGATATACCTCCGAGCAACATATTGGAAAAAATGTTGACCACAGCCAATCCGCCAGGAAGCCATCCAACTATAAGATTAGCAAAAGCCAAAAGATCTTCTGTCATTCCACCAACCATCATTAACTGTCCCATTAATATGAAAAATGGTATTGCAACAAATGCAAAGGAAGCGATTCCTGACGATAAATTTTGAAATATTACCAAAACGGGCAGTCCTATATACATGGCAGATAGAAACGCCGATACGCCTAAAGCAAAAGAAATGGGAACCCCTATTAAAATCAAAATACCAAAAATTCCCCAAAGAAAGATTATCTGCGCTGTGCTGCTTGGGATAAAAGAAACCCAAGGAGCATTAAAAAAAATAGAGAGTATAAAAACTGCTGCAATTATCATAAAATAAAATTTTATTTTCACTTAAATTCCTCCGATTTTCCCTCAAGCAATAATCTTAAAGCTCCTTCAAAGGAAAAAAGCATGGATAATACACCACCAATCATAACCGGAATATAAAGCCAGGCATTTGATATGCCAAGAACAGGCATTATACCAGGAAGAATTGCTACAGAATAAGCCCCTAAAATCATGTAGATTCCAAAATAAAAGATGATTCCAAGAGAAATCAAACTGACAATTTTCTTTTCAACTTTTGAGAGTCTTGCGGTAAAGAAAGAAATTTTTATATGGAGGTTGCTTCTAACACCTGTACCTGACCCGATCATCGTCATCCACACCATCACCAAAAGAGTGATGTCAAGTGACCATTCCAACGGCGCATTAAGTGCATCTCGGAAAAAAACTTCAGCCAATGAAACTACCCACATGATTAACAACGCCGCAACATCTACCCATTCAAGAGAACGCTCAATTTTATCCAAAACACGCACTATTTTCCCTCTCATGAGAACCACCACCTCAAAAAAATCTCGAGGAAGGGAAATGCCTTCCCCGAGTTAGACAAACTAAAATTTTATTTTGTGTTCCTTATAGCTGTTATAATGTCTTTAAATTTGCTATATTTTGCGTAAACAGGTTCAACCGCTTTCTGGAAAAGAGCTATGTCTGCAGGTGTTGGATAATAGAAGTGTACCCCAGCTTTTTTAAGAAGACTCAAATCTTCTTGTACTCGAGCTTTCCAAAGTTGCCTTTCGTATAGGGAGGCAGCCATTGCCGCAGTTCTAAATATCGTTTTTTCAGTTGGCGTTAAAGAATTCCATGCTTTTAAGTTCATAAAGAGAATCTCGGGGACTCTTGAATGTCCATCATAGGAATAGTAAGGAGCCACTTGATAAAAACTCATCGTGTAATAACTCGGGATGTTATTCTCTGCGCCATCAATTACACCTGATTGGAGGGCAGTGTAAACACTACTGTAGGCCATTGGTATTGGAGATCCTCCCATAGCTTTTACCATTGCAACAAAAACAGGCGATTTTTGCACTCGTATCTTAAGCCCTTTCATGTCAGATGGTTTTAAGATTGGAGTATGTCTTGTAAAGAAACTTCTTTGACCGGAATCATAGTAAGTGAGACCTATAAGTCCTACTGATTTCATACTGTTAAGAAGTTCTTGTCCTACTTTTCCATAAAGTACCTTCCATTCCTGTTTTGAACTCGAAAAAATGTAAGGAAGAGAAAGGACTCCCAATTCCGGATCAAACGAGGCCAAAGGAGCCGCATTAACTCTGTTGATTTGTATAACTCCAGATATCGTTTCTTGAGTCGTCTGAGTTTCTGCACCAAGTTGTGCACCATAGTATACTTTTATGTTGATCTTCCCATGGGTCATTTCGCTAACGATGTTGGCAAAAAGTTGATCTCCCAAAACAGTTGGGTATCCAGCAGGTTGATCGTCAGCTAATCGCCACGTAACGGCAAAAACACTTAACGATAGCAACGAAAACACAAACGTTAGAACCAACAACAGACGCACCTTACTTGACATTTTAAAACACCTCCTATGTTATTCCCCTTTTAAAGGGGTTAATCGACGTATTTCCCCATCAACGGCGTCCAGCCGCCAATCTGCACTCTTTCCAATTTAAAACCTGTTATTTTGTAGATAAATATTTCGTTTGTGACATTCACGGTGGCTTTAAACAAGTGCCCACCTACCAATTTCTTCTCGGGATTTGCAAGAGCTACGTGTATGTGCGCAAAAGGTTTTCCCTCCTTTCTTTCAATATTTCCCGTCATCGCCACAAGTTCATGAGGAGTGTCAATTTGTATCTTTT
>WFSH01000169.1 GCA_015486145.1 Mesoaciditogaceae bacterium | reverse complement strand
TTGGATTCATGATGTCTCCCATACCATGGGAATTCAAAAACGGTGTGGTTTCTGACTATTTCATCGCGACAGATAAAGAGTTTGCTGGATTTCTTTCGTCTAAAGTCGTCCATCCTTATTTTTTGTGGCAAGATGGGATTATCAAGATAAAAGTTTACGTCGGGAAGAAATTAAAGCCAGGTGAAGAGATCAAAGTTGGGACTTTATGGTTCACCAAATACAAATCTCTTGAAGAGACGTTGGATGAATATGCAAAAAGTGTAGCAGAGTTTAACGAACCAAAAATTGAAAAGCCTCTCTTTGGTTGGGCTTCTTGGTATCATTATTATCTTGATATTTCTCAAGAAAGCTTTATCAAAGAAATAGAGCTTTCCAAAGTGCTTGACATGAATTACGAGCTATTCCAATTAGATGATGGTTATGAGGCGGATATAGGGGATTGGCTTGAAACAAACGAAAAATTCCCAGATGGTCTTGAATTCTTGGCAAAAAAAGTCAAAGAAAGTGGAATGATCGCTGGCATATGGACGGCACCTTTTAGCATCTCAGAGAGTTCGAAATTTTTTAAGGAGCACCCTGATTGGGTTGTGAAGGGTGAAGATAATGAGCCAAAGGTGGCATACGAAAATTGGAGTAAAAAGATATATGCGCTTGATACGACAAACCCTGATGCCTTGAATTGGCTGAAAAGCGTTTTTTCTATACTCAAAAGTTATGGCTTCGATTTTTTCAAAATAGATTTCCTTTTTGCTGCCATGATTCCTGGCAAGCGTTATTTGAATGTCGCTCCCGTTGAGGCTTACAGGATGGGAATGGAAACGATAAGGAAAGCAGTTGGAGATTCTCATATTCTTGGCTGTGGTGCCCCCTTACTTCCTTCGATTGGATATGTGGATTCTATGAGAATAGGCGAAGATACGGCTCCATATTGGACAAGTGGATCCGGTTTTGAGCAGATAAGTGTCAAGCATTCGATCAGAAATGCTTTGACACGACATTTTATGAATGATGTGTGGTGGACAAACGATCCTGATTGTGTGATGATAAGATCAAACGACACGAAGTTGACTCACGATGAAAGAATGGTAAACGTGTACGTTCCTGCATTGCTTAACGGCCATTTTTTAGAAAGCGATAAACTTTCTGCACTTTCCAAAGAAGACGTGTATTTTTTAAAGAGTGCTCTGAATTTTAGAGGTGGGGACTCACGTGTGAAATTCGTGGATTCTGAAAGGTACGTGATAGTCTCTAAAAACACGGTCAACGGTGATGTTTTGTCGTTTGTCAACCTTTCGGATTCTTTATGGAATGTGAAAATCGGAAAATTTCCAAATCTGTTAAGTGAAAAAGAAGAAGAGTTTTTCATTTCTTATCCATCAATGAGGGAAATAAATCCCAGCGAAGTTCAAAAGGTCAGTCCTCATTCGATTTCGATCGTTTTACATCGGGGAAAAAGAAAGTTGAAGAGGGAAGATGAACGGAAAAACGATGGAAGAGAGTTTCGCTATTATGGGAGTGATGACGTATGATGGAACTTCGCCACAATCCAATAACGGATGAATGGATTTTGGTATCTTCGGATAGGCAAAAACGTCCTGTTCAGCCTGCCACAAGCACATGTCCTTTATGCCCCGGAGGTGTGGAGTTCGATCGAGATTATGATTTGGCGGTTTTCGACAACCGTTTTCCATCTTTAAAACTCGACGCGCCCGCTGTTGAACATCCTGCTGATGAAATATTCAAAAACGCACCTTCTTTTGGGAAATGCGAAGTTATTATGTACACGTCCGATCACAATTCGTCGATGTCAAGAATGCCGATAGGTCAGATAGAAAAGCTTATATACGTGTGGGAAGACAGAACGCGTGAACTTGCAAAAGAAGAAAAGATAAGATATATCTTTCCATTCGAAAATAGGGGGAAAGAAGTTGGCGCTACGCTTTCACACCCACATGGTCAACTCTACGCTTTTCCATTTATACCCAAAAGAATTCAAGCGATGATAGATGCTGAGAAGAAATTCCGTAAAGAACACGGAAAATGTGTGATATGCGATGTCGTTGAGTCGGAATTAAAAGCACGCGAAAGGATCGTGTACGAAGGAACTTATTTCATAGCGGTTACTCCGTATTTTGCGCGTTTTCCATACGAAGTGCACATTTATTCAAAGCGTCATATTTCTTTTTTTATGGATATGACATCACAAGAGAAGTTCGATCTTGCCGTAGTATTGAAAGCTATTACGTCAAAATATGATACTCTCTTTGAGCAAGATTTTCCATATATGATGGCGATATTTCAATCACCTGTTAATCCCGTGATGGAAGATTTTCATTTCCATATAGAATTTTATCCTCCAAAAAGGGACAAAAATAGAGTAAAATGGATGGCAAGTGTGGAGACAGGTACATGGACATTTATAAATCCGTCAACACCATCAGAAGTGGCAATGCAGTTAAGAAATGCACCGTACACGGTGTAAATAAAATTGTTTGGAGGGGACAACTTGTGATTTCAAAAAAAGTTCCTTTGGATAAGATAAAAGAGTCAGAGAAATGGTTGACGAGCAAATATGGAACGAGATTTTTCGAAGAAAGTGTTCCAAAGTATGAAATGGCCGAAAGCGGGATGCCAGCGAATGCCGCTTATCAGTTGATACACGACGAACTTAATCTTGATGGTAATCCCGATCTTAATCTTGCCACTTTTGTTACAACGTGGATGGAACCTGAAGCAAATCAACTGATAATGGAGAACGTGCACAAAAATTTCATAGATCACGATGAATACCAGCAAACGGCTATGATAGAGAAGCGTGTTGTTAATATGCTTGCAAGGCTTTTTCGGGTACCGGAGGAGAATAGCTTCATAGGTGTGAGCACCATAGGATCTTCTGAAGCTATATTGCTCTCGCTGCTTGCTCATAAATGGATGTGGAGAGAACGCCGAAAAGCTGAAGGAAAATCATTTGATAGACCAAACATCATCTTTGGTGCTGATGTTCATGTTGTTTGGGAAAAGTTTGCAAAATATTTTGATGTTGAGGCCAGAGTTGTTCCTATGGATTCGAGGAAGTTTATCCTCAATATAGATGAAATGTCCAAAATGATCGATGAAAACACGATTTGTGTTGGTGCAGTTCTGGGGACGACTTTTACAGGGCAATGTGATCCAATAAAAGAGATAAACGATTTGCTGCTGCACATAAAAAAGGACAAAGGTTGGGACATCCCCATTCATGTTGATGGTGCAAGTGGAGGTTTCATAGCCCCTTTTGTTTATCCAGATCTTGAATGGGATTTCCGACTCGAACAAGTGAGATCTATAAACGTATCTGGTCATAAATACGGCCTTGTTTATCCTGGGATTGGCTGGGTGATATTTAAGGATGAAAAATATTTGCCGAGTGATCTCATCTTCAACGTCAATTATCTTGGCGGTGAGATGCCAACTTTCACGTTGAATTTTTCCAAAAACAGTGATATGGTGCTTGCACAGTATTATAATTTGTTGAGACTCGGAAAAGAAGGCTATAAAAAGATCATGAGGAACATTCTTGATAATGCCACTTATTTATCAAAGCGATTTGTGGAAACGGGGATATTTGAAGAACTGAATTCAAAGATGTTTTTGCCGGTTTTGGCACTCCGACTCAAGGAACCGGTTGATTTTGATGTCTACAAACTTTCGGAGAAACTTCGTGAACGTGGTTGGATCGTTCCCGCGTACACCTTGCCTCCAAATGCTGAAAATGTTGCCGTTTTGCGCATAGTGGTGAAAGAAAATTTTAGTCGAGACATGGCCGAGATGTTTTTCAACGATGTGATGAATGCATGCAAAGCGCTTGGAGAAACAAAGGTAAAAAAAGCTGGTGTGAAAACCGAAAAAGAACATCCGATTTGTTAAGAAAGAGATTTTTTGGGAGATCATGTAATTTATCAAAATGTTGGGGGTTAAGTGATGAAAAAATGGTGGTTATTGCTGTTTTTGATATTAATTCTTAT
>WFSH01000168.1 GCA_015486145.1 Mesoaciditogaceae bacterium | reverse complement strand
GAATATATGAGCTCATTGTTTTTTTGCTTTCGTAAGGACAATTCATGAATTGCCCGTACAAAAGGTTGCTGAGTTATCCACGTTGTCATCCTGAAAGTTCCTAGATTACACTCACCGCTTGTAAAGCGGTACTAAAATGCCAAAGAATGTCGCTATTCGAAAAATACTACCCACACTACCGTGAAGAGATCCTACTTTCTTCATGCATTCACTCCTTTATAAATTAATATTTACCAAGTAGTCCTTTTTGCCGAGCAGCACATTCCAAAATGTGAAAGATTGTTAAGCCAACAACAAGATAAATTATTGAAATGAAAACAAGCATCATCCAGCGTTCAGAATCTATTATTTTTGTTCCACCAATGGACATTTTTGCGATTTCCATTCCCAGTGTTAAGGGCAAAGATTTTCCAATCAATTGAAATACATAAGGAAAGCTCTTCAGTGGCATAAACGTTCCAGTAAGAAAAAGTAATGCAATTTGGATGAGAAAAGTTAGCTGTCCAACTTTTTTGACAACAAGTGTGATTCCAGCTATTATAAAACCGAAGCCGTACATTCCCATCAACATAACAGCCCAGGCACAAAATGCACCTGTAGTTATTTTTATGCTCACGTTGAAGAAAAGCGTCGACATTCCAATAATTAGTGAAACAAATACAGTTGAAACTATAACACCACTAAAAGCTTTTGATATGAAAAGCCACGAAAGTGGAACAACAGATAAGCTTTTTTGTTCAAGTGTTCCTCTATTTGCCTCTATTCTTATATCATTTCCCATTTGGCTAATGGCTAAAATAGCATAACTCCAAAATACATACCCCAGCAACATTAGACTCTTTGATTCGTTCAGAGCACCACCATATTGTCTTGTCATCCAAGTATATCTTCCAGCAAATAGCAAAGCGGAATATATCAGAAATTGAACGATTAAATCTGTAAAAAAACCTGTTTTGTACTTCCATGATTGCCTCAGTTCTAAAATAAATTCAGCCTCAAGAGCATAAATATAGTCTCTCATCTTATATCTCCTTTCATCAAATTACGGTATACCGTTAAAAGATCGGTCTTTATTTCCGTGCTTTTACTTTTCAATTCAAACTCTTTTACATCATCAATTCCGAGGATGTCTACGATTTTCCCTTTATTTATAAAAACAACTTTCTGGGAGACCTGTTGAACAAATGAAAGATTGTGAGAAGATATTAATATGCCTATGTTCATTTCATCACGTAGCGTATTCAACACACGTGATAGATTATCCATTGAAGGAATATCCAATCCATTTGTGGGCTCATCCAAAATCAAAAAAGATGGATTATGGACCAATGCGGCCGCGATAGAGGCCTTTTGTTTTTGCCCAGAAGAAAGTAAGCCAACTTGGTAATTGGAAAACTCTCCAAGTTGCATCAAATCCAGAATCTTTGGTATTCTGCTTTTGGTTTGTGAATAAGACATACCTCGAATCATTCCAAAATACACGAGATTTTGGCGTACGGTAAGCCTCCAATACAGATTACGTGAACCATCAAGAACCACTCCTAAAAGTCTTAAGGTTTTTCCACGTCTGGAAGAAGCATCTATTCCATCTATTGTTATTTTCCCTGCAGAAAAATTTATTAGACCAGATATCGATTTTATGAGTGTAGTTTTTCCAGCACCATTTGGGCCTAACAATCCAACACTTTCTCCTCTTTTTACAGAAAAAGAAACGTCATTGAGAGCACGAACAAGAGGCTTCTTATAACTTTTGCTCACATGAGAAATACTTATCATCGATCTCACTTTCCCTCTTCGTTTATCAGTTGATTTCTAAGTGCGATTAGAATAGCTTGTGTGCGATTTTTTGCTTTGAGCTTGGTAAAGATGCTGGTAAGGTGGTTTTTAACGGTTGTTTCGCTTATGAAAAGTCTTTTGGCCATTTCTCTGTTGCTCATTCCTTCAAAAAGACATCGCAATATTTCATGCTCGCGCTGTGTAAGCCTGAAATCTTGTTTTGGAGTTTTTGTTTGATTGCTTTTTATATTGGCAATGTTTTTTGTAAAAGATGCGGGAAATATTGTTGTGCCATTACGTATTAATTGGATTGCCTTTATGAGATCAGATGCCGTTATATCTTTTAAAATATATCCAATGGCGCCCGATGCGACACAGTTCACGATGAGTTCATCATCTTCAAAGGTTGTCAAGGCTACGATTTTTACATTTGGCAATTTTTCGTGGATGATCTTCGTGGCCTCTATTCCATCCATTACAGGCATCTTTATGTCCATAAGTATGAGCTCCGGTTTTAGCTTTTCTGCCAATTCAACCGCTTCTTTTCCGTTAGAAGCCATCCCAATTACCTTCAGTTCTGGATTTTTTTCGAGCACTATCGCAAGGCTTTCACGAATGAGAGATTGATCGTCACAGATCAAAATTTTAAAGATCTTAATCACCCCAAAATCAGTCTAACGATAAAAGTTTTCTCGTTTTTTATGAACTCTACTTTTCCGCCAACGCTTTCTGTTCTCCTTTTTATTCCGTTCATTCCAAGATCGGCTTTCAATTTTTTGGGCAGCAGGCCGTCATTTTCGATCTCCACGATAGGCTTTTCGGTGTTTTTAAACCTGATCGCTATGTTTTTAGCGTTGGCATGTCTCAAAGCGTTGGTCACAGCCTCTTTTACACATTGGTATACGACAAAATATTTATCTTTAGAAACGTCAACGTCACCCTCGATAAATATGTTGACATCCGTCATTTTCCGAACATGAATCACAAATTTTTCAACAACGTTTTTGAACGTATCACTTGAACTTAAGAGTTCGTCTTTTTTCAGAGAGTGAATGGACTTTCTAACCGTTGTAAGACTCTCTTGAGCGACTTCTCGCATCATCTTGAGATGCTTCAAAAGCCTTTTCGGATCATTTCCAACGAGTTCAAGACACGCATCGGTACCACGAATCACGGATGTAAGGGCGTAACCAATCGTGTCGTGAATCTCCAAAG
>WFSH01000167.1 GCA_015486145.1 Mesoaciditogaceae bacterium | reverse complement strand
GAATACGAGATGAGTGGAAATGAAATTCTGATCACGGACGGAGACAACCCACTCGCAATGGCCGGAGTTATAGGTGGCAAAGAGACGGGTGTAACTTCGAGTACGAAAAGAGTACTGCTTGAAATAGCAACATTTGACCCCGTGAGAACGAGAAAAACATCGAGGGCCCTTGGACTTTCAACGGATGCTTCTTTCAGATTTGAAAGGGGCGTGGATCCTAACGATACTGAATTTGTCGCAAAAAGGCTGGTGGACATGATCACCCAACTTGCAGGCGGAACAGCGGTTGGAGGTTCAGACGTTTATCCAACGAAGATAAAACCAAAGAGAGTTTTTCTTCCCAAAAAGCGTCTTGTTTCTTATATAGCTTACAACCCTCAAACAGCAGAGGTTACAGAAATATTTCAAAGGCTTGGAATGGAAGTAATGGAAGAATCAACCGGGTGGACGGTTAACGTGCCGACTTTTAGACGCGATATCTCCGAGGACGTTGATTTGATCGAAGAATTCGCAAGAATCCACGGATTAGACAACCTTCCAACGAGTCAGTCGCTACCGTTTATTGCCACAGAAAAAAACGATTGGTGGGAATTCAAACGTGACCTAAAAGGCATCATGACAGGGCTTGGATATTATGAAGCGGTCACTTATCCATTTGTGGACCCAAAGCTTGTGAAAGAATTTCATTCGAAAGAGACAGCCGATGTGAAGAGCCCAAAAATCGTGAATCCAATATCTCCAGAGATGTCTTTGATGAGACCAAGTCTGGCATTTGGCCTTATGAATGTCGTTGCCTACAACGTTAAACATCAACAATCTTCCGTGAGATTTTTCGAAGTTGGGAAAATTTTTGCAGATGGATCAGAGCTTGAAAAACTCGCTCTTATGGCAACCGGAAGAATTAATCCACTGGATTACACAGATAAGAGAAACATGGGACTTTTAAATTTAAAGGGAGATGTTGAAGAGTGTTTCAACCTCATGCACGCCGATCTTGATTTTCATCAAAAAGATATGGCGGGTTTTGAAATTGGGCGAAGTGCGGAGATAATTTCAGATGGCAAAACTTGTGGCATGATAGGAGAATTGTCATCCAAGATCGTGAGTCTTCTCGACGTTCGCGTTCCAATTTACTTTGCAGAGGTGGATTTGGAACAATTTTTCAGATCTCGAAAGTTTGCAAAGTACGTCAAGTATTCTCAATATCCCGTTTCATCTAAAGATCTCTCCATGTTTGTGGAAAAAGGAAAGATAAAAGCCGAAGACATCATGAATATCGCAAAGAGATCTTCAAAGTATGTCAGGGATATCAAAGTCTCGGATTTTTACGTTGGCAAAAACGTTCCCAAGGGCTCTTACAGTCTGACGATAACGATAACTTACGGTTCGATGGAAAAAACTCTTTCTGAAGATGAGATAAACACCGCGTTTAACTCACTGATAAAAACCCTCGATTCGGAAACGGGTATAACCGTCAGGAAAGTGTCGTGAGATTATGGAAAAATATGATGTACTAACACTTGAATTTGCGAAAGGCTTGGCCCAGGATGTTGGTAGGATCATCAAGTCAAACGTCAATTCGTTGTCATGGACCAAGACCAAAAGTGGTTTTTACGACATTGTCACAAACGTAGACGTTGAAATAGAAAGAATGGTTAAAAAATCGGTGTTGGAAGCTTTCCCAAACGATTCATTTTTGGGTGAAGAAACCGGAACGACAAATTCTCTTGAACAAACCAAGAACAAGAGATTGTGGGTTATCGATCCGATAGATGGGACTACGAACTTTTCAAAAGGGATTCCGCACTCGTGTGTTTCCATCGCCATCGTTGAGAATGGTGAAACGAAAATTGCGGTGGTGTACGATCCCTTCATGGCCGAGTTGTTTGAGGCGGTTCGTGGAAATGGCGCCAAAATGAACGGACGTGAAATCCACGTTGGCAACGTTTCCAACCTTGAGCAGTCTGTTATAAACACAGGTTATCAATACAGTGCCGAGAAAATGAGAGAAAAAGTCTTAAGGGATTATCAGTCGTTTTTCGGGAAGGTTAGAGCCGTAAGAGTCTTTGGTAGCGCTGTTTTGGATCAATGTTACGTTGCCGTGGGAAGGATCGACGCTTTTTGGGAATATTCTTTGAAACCTTGGGATGTGGCAGCAGGTTCGTTAATAGCGAAAGAGGCCGGAGCGATTGTAACGGGAATTGGCGAAGAGTTTTCCATCTATTCCAACAGCTTACTCGTCACCAATCCCATGTTATTGCCCAAAATAATGGAGATATTGACTAAGGGATAACATTGTAACGACATTCTTTGGCATTTTAGTACCGCTTTACAAGCGGTGAGTGTAATCTTTTTGAAGCCTTGTCAAAACTGATTCAGACGTTTATTGGAGCACGCGTAGGGGCACGGCATGCCGTGCCCGTACACGTCGGATATGATGACAAATTTTTGTGATATTCCGTGCCCCTACGTGTTGGATATGATGACAAATTTTCGTGATATTCCATGCCCCTACGTTGTTGAGAATATACGGCATTTATTTCTGTTTGTAGGGGCAATTCATAAATTGCCCTACGAAATCAAAAAAACAATGAGCTCATATGTCCTGACAGCACTTCGAGGGTGATTCAATCTCTTATTTGTCAACGAGGAGAAGTCTGTGAAAAAATTCAAATTTAGTCTTCATAAGCTTTTAGATATGAAAGCTTCGAACCTTGAGATACTCAAGATAGAAATTTCCAAGCTAAACGG
>WFSH01000166.1 GCA_015486145.1 Mesoaciditogaceae bacterium | reverse complement strand
CTCAAAGCCATCTTTCAAACGCAAAAGCATGGAGTTGATCGTGTCAGCCAGTTGCTGATATTCTCGGTAACGTTGATCGGGTATTTTCGCATCAAGCTTTGAGATCTTCACTTTTTCAAGCTGAGTTGAAATTTTTTTAAGGGGGCTTAACACCTTATTTGAGAAAAACAACCCAACAACTATAACCACAAATACCGATACAAAAGAAAGCAAAAGTGCAAAGAAGTTTAAAGTGTTCTCCAACACCTTCAATTGATAAGCGGGTGCAATAAGTACAAATGAGCTACCATCAACATTTTTAAAATTCACAAAGACGTATGGATCTCCTTCCACAGACTCTATTTTAGGAAACCTGTCCGGCATTTTGATGTAATCTTTTATGTTGTATGGATCCGAAATAATCTCATTGTCGCTTATTATTGTGTACTCACTAAGAATCTTTGACATTTTTCCGTTTCTCCCATTCATGGACATCGGATTTTTGAAAACGTGAGAAAATTCTTTGGAGATCGTATTTGAGTAATTTATAAGGCTGTATCGCATCACCAACGATTTAGTCAAAAATATGGAAGAAAACACTATTGCGAACGTTATAACAGAGTAAAATACGGTCAGGCTAAAGGATAAACTGACTCTCTTAGTCTTTCCTAAATGCATACCCTACCCCTCTCACCGTTTTAATCATCTTCGAAGCTTTTCCAAGTTTTTTCCTTAGATAATTAACGTAAACCTCTACCACGTTGGGATTTTCCCAACCATCAAATCCCCACACTTTTTCAAGTAGATCTTCTTTGGATAGAACTATACCCTTGGCTTTCATCAATTCCTGGAGTAAGCGAAATTCCGTTGGCGTCAAGAAAATTTCCACATTGTTGACAAACACCCTCATTTCAAGAGGTTTTATCTCCACATCACCTATTTTCATAGAATCTCCCACGTTCATTCTGTTTATTAAAGCTTCCACCCTTGCCAACACTTCCTCTATCTCGAATGGTTTGGTGACGTAATCATCCATTCCAGACTTAAAGCCCTTCAATTTGTCATTCAACTCTGTTTTTGCAGTGAGTGCTATTATTCCAACATCATTAAGACCCTCTTTTAACTTTTTTGCCACCGCAAAACCATCCAACTTGGGCAACATTATGTCAAGCAATACAACATGTGGAATAAATTCCTTGGAAATCTCCAAAGCTTTCTCACCATCTTGTGCCACTCTTGTTTCAAATCCTTCGTGTGAAAGCTCCAATTCCAAAACACGCGCTATTTGGGGATTATCTTCCACTATTAAAACTCTTCTCTTCATATGTACAAGCACACCTCTCTTTCTTACATTAAGATGATACACTCTTACGAACCATATTTTGAAATTTTCTAAGTTTTTTCTAAGGAAAAGCTAAGCTCCTCCTAAGCTTCGGAGTGTAAGATACAGATGTGAAAGGGCAAAGAAGCCCAAACAAAAAGGAGGTAGTTAAAATGAACAAGAAGATCATAAGCGTAACATCCGTACTTACAGTATTGGTTCTACTGGTAGGAATGGCTATACCGGCAATGGCAGCAACAACGACGACAGAAAATGTTCAGACAATGCTTTTGAACGCACTTCAAGAAGAAAGACTTGCAGCGGCAACTTATCAAGCGGTAATAGACAAATTCGGAGAGGTTAAACCATTCACCAACATACTGAAAGCGGAAGAACAACACATAGCGGCAGTTGAAAATCTTTTGAGAGTAAATAACATCAACGTCCCGGAAAACACCGTAACGGCAGAGGCACCTAAAACACTTGAAGAAGCGTACGCAAAGGCGATAGAAGTGGAAAAAGAAGATATAGCGCTTTACGAACGGATGCTACCAAACATCTCAAACACGATGATAAAGACAGTTTTCACCAGACTCAGCAACGCATCTGAGCGCCATCTTAAAGCATTCGAAGCATACTCTAACGGAGAAACACCAGAAACCGGATACAGAGCAAGGAATGGAAGAAATGGCAGAGGCAGAAGCCAGATGGGCATGAATAAATCTCAAGGGAAAGGACAGGGTAGAATGTACAGACAGAGAAATGACAACCAAAACAACGCACAAAAAGGAGCTTGTGCTCAACAAAGTAGAAGAGGAAATACACAAGGAAGACATCACGGACACGAAAGATACATGAGGAACAAATGAGTTTCAACATACATTTTTAAAGGTGCGCATTGGCGCACCTTTTTAATT
>WFSH01000165.1 GCA_015486145.1 Mesoaciditogaceae bacterium | reverse complement strand
TTTGTTAAGTGCTGTCTTGGTACGTGGGAGGAATGCAGATTGAACGCCATAGAAGTTGAAAAATTAAAAAAACGCTTTAAATCCACAATTGCCGTAGATTCCATATCCTTTGATGTGAAAAATGGTGAGTGCTTCGCGTTGATAGGTCCAAACGGGGCTGGAAAATCCACAACCATCAAAATGCTTGCCACGCTGTTGTATCCAAATTCTGGCAAAATTCGAATTCTTGGTCACGACCTCTCACACGAAAAGAAAGCCGTAAAGAGCAAAATTGGATTGGCGTCCGAAAACCTCATACTTTACGAGAAATTAACCGCTTTGGAGAATCTCCTTTTTTTTGCCGGGCTGTATCACGTGCCAACAAAAATGGCAAAACAAAAAGCGGAAGAATTGCTGAAACTGGTAGAGATGTGGCGTTGGAGAGATAAAACGATCGAAAGTTTTTCCGCCGGGATGAAACAGAGGGTTAACATCATCCGTGCACTCGTTCATTCCCCAGAAATAGTGTTTTTTGATGAACCAACCATTTCGCTGGATCCTCAAACTTCATTGATAGTGAGAAACCTCATAAAGCGTATAAACGATTTTGGAACAACGGTCGTGCTCACCACACATCTGATGAATGAGGTTGAAAATCTTGCGGATAGGATCGCGATAATGAAATCCGGGAAAATACTGACAATCAGTACTCTAAATGAATTGAAATCCAATTTCGATTCCAAAATAAAGAAGGTCAAGTTGAACTTAGAGAGGGACTTTCCCATCGAAGATGCTCAAAAACTCTTTGCAGTTCTTGAAGATGTCAAAAATGTCAAGCAGGATCCAGGCTCACTCGAAATATTTTACAAGTCTTCCAAAACACTCGAGGAAATTTTGCACATAATCACGGAAAAGCATCTTCCCGTGAGCTCTTTTAACACTTTCACACCCACGCTTGAGGAAATATTCATAAAGCTCACCGGCTATGAACCACAAGAAAGAGGTTAAATGTTAAAAAAGTTTTTGGGAATCCAGCAGCAAGGTAACGGGGCCATCGTTGGTGAGAATGACTTTCATATCCGCTTGGAAAATGCCTCGAGAGATTTTAAGGTTGGGATAGTTCTTCGATAGAATGTCACAAAATTCTTCGTACAACTTTTTTGCGATTTCAGGAGAGGCGGCATCAGAAAACGATGGTCGCTTTCCGCGTCGACAATCACCGTAAAGTGTGAACTGGGAGACCACGAGTATTCCTCCGTTTACGTCAACTACCGATCTGTTCATCTTTCCATTCTCATCTTCAAATATCCTGAGATTTGGGATTTTTTTCGTCATCCACAAGAGATCCTTGCGAGTGTCATCCTTGCCCACTCCCACGAAAACCAAGATGCCTCTGTCTATTTCTCCAACCACTTTTTTCGCCACTTCAACTTTTGCGTTTGTAACGCGCTGGACCACCGCCCTCACTCATTCCTCCCCTTTCTCTGTGAACTTCTATGATCCCTTTTTCTTTACGAATGTGTTCCATCAGATCTCTCAACTGCTTCAAATCAGAAACGTTTACCCTGACGGAGGCGTGTGCTATACCCACATCATCTGCGTACGACATCACACTTATGATCTGAACGTGTTTTTCTCGAATCCTGTTCATCACATCACTCAAAAAGCCTTCTCGATCGTAAGCTCTCATTCCTATCTTTGCCTCAAAAAGTTCGTCCGATTTCATTCCCCACGAAACCTTGACAATTCGTTCATGATCGATCCCTTTTAAGTTTTTGCAATCGGCTGTGTGTATGCTTATGCCGTGACTTCGCGTTACCACACCCACTATGGGATCCCCCGGAACTGGATTGCAGCATTTCGAAAAGTGAACTTCTATGCCCTCAAGATCTTCAACTATTATTTCTTTTCCCTCTGGTTTCGTGGGTGTGCGAGAAAACTCCACATTCTTTTTTAGATTTCCCTTTCCGATGAACTTTTCAATCTGAAGTGAAGTGATCGCTCCCTCGCCGAGACGAATTTCAAATTCTTCTTCGCTTTCTATGTGTCTCATGTTGAGATAGTGCTTGACCCTTTCGTCAACAAGGATATCTTCAACGGAAAGTTTGTGTTTCTTGGCTATTTCGCGCAGAATATCTCGACCACGCAACATGTAGTCTTTAGAGAAACGTTCTCGAAGACTCTTTTTTATCTTTGCCCTGGTTCGTGAACTGTGAGCGTATTTGAGCCAATCGAGACTCGGCCCGGAGTTGTTTTTATCGATCGTTATCTTTATCCTGTCACCATTCTGAATTCTGTATCCCATTGGAACCATGCGTCCGTTAACAATCGCGCCTGAATAGTGATTGCCTATATCCGTGTGTATGGAGTAGGCAAAATCTATCGGAGTTGCGCCCTTTGGCAAGTGCTTAATCTCGCCTTTTGGAGTAAAGGCAAAAACCTCATCGAGTTGAAGCTCTTTCGCGAAATCTTTCCATTTTGAAAGCCCTTTGGCATAATCTTTTTGCCATTCAACCAATCTGTCGATCCATTCACTGTTTTTCACTTCACCCTCTTTGTACTTCCAATGTGCGGCCATTCCGTATTCGGCTTCGTGATGCATTTTCTCATCTCTTATTTGGATCTCCAACGCATCTCCTTTGTTTGTCATCACCGAAGTCTGTAATGCTTGATAACCGTTCGACTTTGGTGAAGCTATGTAATCTTTGAACCTGCCAGGTATTGGGTTCCACAAATTGTGAACAACTCCCAAAGATGTGTAACATTTTGGAATGTCCTTAACCAAAATTCTCAAAGCGAATAAATCGTAAATCTCACTGAATTCTTTGTTTTTGAGATGCATCTTTCTCCATATGCTGTAAAAGTGTTTAATTCTTCCGTCAATCTCTATAAATTCCACGCCGTTTTCTTTGAGGGAAGTTTCCAATTCTTTTCTGTAAAATTCTATTTCCTGACTTCTCTCGCGAATTTTTTTATCCACAAGCCTTTTTATCTCTTGATAGTCCCTCGGATATAAATGTTTAAATGAAAGATCTTCAAGTTCTCTTTTTACGGTGTATATTCCAAGTCTGTTGGCTATGGGGGCGTAGATTTCCATGGTCTGTCTGGATTTTCGCCTTTGTTTTTCTACGCTCAGAGCGTCCAACGTTCTCATGTTGTGTAACCTGTCAGCAAGCTTGACTATCACGACACGCATGTCTTGAGCCATTGCAAAGATCATCTTTCTAATTGTTTCGATCTCTGAAAGCCTAACGTCTTCTTTTTCCAAAGCTTCTATTTTAGTAAGACCATCGACTATTAAAGCTATTTCGGAGCCAAATAATTGTCTTATCGTTTCTATGGTTGTGTCCGTATCTTCTACAACATCGTGAAGCAACGCTCCACAAATCGTGGGAGGATCCATGCCGAGATCGGAAACGATCTTTGCAACGTTAACAGGATGAGAAATGTAGGGTTCTCCACTCTCACGCACCTGGCCTTCGTGGGCACTTTTCGCAACTTCATAAGCCTTATCCACCAACTCAGCGCTTGTTGGATCATATTCCTTTTCAACCAACTCGAGTATTTCTCGCATCAACCTCTCATAATCTTTTTCCAACAAGCGTCACCACTCTATTTCTTCCCCTTCTTCATACTCGTTTTTTCCGGAAATGTAAATATTTGGAATCCACAAAATGTAGAAGAAAATTGCCAAGTATTCTCCCACATACGGGATTAGCACGAAGATGACCATCAAAAGAAGGGCAACGAGTGTGTGAATGACATGGGCGTCTTCCAAGATAAATTTCAAATTTCCCTTGAGTATTCCCAAAGACTTTGTGCTTTCTCCCAACACCATTTCACTTGGAATGTAGATCATGAAAAAAAGTATCAAAAAGCCCGGCACGATGTAAAATCCAAAGCCGGCAACGACGAAGAAGGCCATGAAAACCGAAAACACAAAGACGTCCAAAAAAACATTTGAAAATATTTCATGAGACTCCCTTTCACGTTCTTTCATGAGTAGGGCAGTCCATGCCGAAAGGGTGAATGCCACACTCCATTTTAAAACCTCAAACGAAAATGGAATCCAGCTAAAATTAAAACTTTTCAACATCCCAGAATATTCAAATGAGATGATATCGAAAAGCAAAGCCGCGATAACTCCCACAAAAGCGGGAAAGATAACCCTCGGGTTTTTCCCTATCGTCTCAAAAATGTTACCAAAACCATCTAAATCCACAACAACACCCCCTTTGGTTACTATTTTACCATTTTAACCTTTCAGTGCCGACATGAAGCTTTTTCATCCGTCATTCACTCATGATTTCGTGTAGATTTTTATGATTCCTTTCAAAACGGGATTCCGGCTCGGTGGCCGGAATGACCATTTTCACGACCAAAGCGATAGCTGCGAAGGAAGGCACAGGACGTGCCGAGAAAGCGAATCTAACAGGATGTTAGTATGCAGAGTGCTCTGTTTTTTGTGTCATTCTGAACTTGATTCAGAATCTCGATCCACCTTGTTAGTTGCTTGGAGGTCCTGAATAGTTCCTACGGAACTTTCAGGATGACGGTGTGGTCAAAGACTCCAAAAAACGTCTGAATCAGTTTTGACAAGGCTTCAAAAAAATTACACTCACCGCTTGTAAAGCGGTACTAAAATGTCAAAGAATGTCGTTATTCGAAAATACTACCCATACTATCGTGAAGAGAACCAAAAACATTTGACTCATCGACTCGCTTTCATGTAGATTTTTTATGAGTGGGATTCCCCTGTGGAGAATGTTTTCCCACTTCCATGTCTGAAGCGATAGCTGAAAGTCAACGCGTGGGGTTGACATTTGTTTTTTATTCGTGTACAATAGTTTGGAACTGTTTTTGACCGATTGGTAAATTTTTGAAGGGAGTGATATGAGTGAGTATTGGAAGTACTATAAAAGATAAAGCCATGAAAGTTGCCATAACCGTGGGAGTAAATAAGTACGTTGACTTTATAACGAAAAATCCAGAAAACAATTTTGACAAAGCCATAGAGTCATTGATGAAACTCGAAAAAACAGTGGGCGGCACGGACAATCTGTCCAAATTTGCCGAATGGGTCAAGAAAAATCCCGGTTCAAGAGAATGGCTGATAAGTCTTTTCAAAAAAGACAAAGCCATAATTAAAAAATTCTTCACCAATTTCCTCGTGAATGTGAATCTCGCGTGGATGCGTTACAATAAAGAAGAAACGGTAAAGAAAAATGGATTTGCCGCACCTTACACCATATTGATAAGTCCAACTATGAAGTGTAATTTGAGTTGCAAGGGATGTTACTCTGCCAACTACACCAGAAACGATGACATGCCAATTGAAAAGGTCGATGACATAATAGAACAAGGGAAAGCCATAGGTACGTATTTTTACACTTTTCTCGGTGGAGAGCCCTTCATAAGATGGAATGAACTTTATCCTCTCATAAAAAAACACAACGACTGCCTTTTTCAAATATTCACCAATTCCACATTCATAACGGATAAAGTCGCCGATCAGATAAAAGAGCTTGGAAACATTTACCCGGTTCTCAGCGTGAATGGTTGGGAAAAGGAAACCGATGAGACAAGGGGTAAGGGTGCCTACAAAAAAATTCTCGCCGCTGCTGACAAACTCAAAGAGAGAGGGGTTATATACGGCAACTCTTTCGTTTTCATGAGGACAAATTTTGAAACTTTGACCACAGATGAGCTCTACGACTTTTGGATCGAGAAAGGCTCTTTCTTTGGGTGGCTCTTCTTGTTCATGCCTGTTGGGAGAGACCCAATTCCAGAGCTTATGCCGCTGCCAGAACAGAGAAAAGAAATGGGAAATTTTGTCAGAAATTTAAGGGCGAGAAAACCTTATTTTCTCATGGACTTTTGGAACGACGCACCAAGTGTTGGAGGATGTATCGCGGGTGGAAGAAGGTACATACACATTGACAACAGGGGAAACGTTGAACCCTGTATATTTGCTCATTTCTCTACCGATAACATCAACGAGAAATCTTTGGTAGAAGCCCTGCAGTCTCCATTTCTTGCTGATATAAGATTTCATCAGCCCCATTCTGACAATCTTTTGACGCCTTGTATGATAATAGACAACCCGTGGATTCTCAGAGAAGTTGTGAAGAGACACAACGCGGTTGCAACCGATGACAGTGAAGGCAAGATAATAGACAAATTGGCACCTGTTTTGGATAATTATTCAAAGAAACTGCATGAAGTACTCGATCCCGTATGGGAATCTGAATTCAAGGAAAAAATCGAAGAGATAAACGAAAAAGGTACCTCTCACGGAGAGGGATTGGACAGATTGTGGTTCCAAAATCATCCGGATCAGATAAAGATCTGGGCGAAGAGATATCCATTTTTGCTCGAATATGACTTTTTCAAAGAGGCTATCAAAGAAGCCGACAAACTTTCCACGGTTTAAAATGAGTTGACAGAAGATAAAAAGGGCCATTTGGCCCTTTTTATCTCTCCATTTGCAGGGGGAGATCGAGTTATCGTTTAGACGTTACATAATCGACAATACTTTTGACGTCTGTGAGTTTTCCGACGTCTTCATCTGGAATTTTCATTTCAAATTTTTCCTCTAAATCCATGGTCAATTCCACGAGATCCAAAGAATCCGCTCCAAGATCGTCCACAAGCTTCGAATTTTCGTTTATCGTTTCAACATCCACACCCAAATGTTCGCTGAGTGCCTCTTTTACTTCCTCAAGTATTTCAGATTTCTGCAATTCTGGCATTGTTCATCACCTCTTCTAAGCTTTTTTCCATTTCTTCAACCGTATCGGTCGAATGAATGTTTGCTTTTGTGGTTCTCCTGATAAGTCCACCCAGTACGTTTCCCGGGCCAACTTCTATGTAATCCGTTATACCCATTTCTTCCATACTCTTGACAGATGCCACCCATCTCACCGGCGAGGTAAGTTGATCTATGAGCGCCGTTTTTATCTCACTCACCGTTTCGGCGGGTTTCCCCGTCACGTTTAGAATCACGGGAACGACCGGATTTCTAAATTCAAGGGTGCTCAGGAACTCTGAAAACTTTTCTTTTGCCGGTTTCATGAGCGGAGAGTGAAATGGCCCGGAAACGTTTAAGGGAACGACTCTTCGAGCCCCAACGGATTTGAAAGTTTCCATCGAATTGAGAAGCGAGGTTATTTCTCCACTCACAACCACTTGTTTCAAAGAGTTGTAATTTGCAACATGCACACCTTCCAATCTTTCAACGATTTTTTCAACTTTTTCCGGAGGGAGTCCCAGAATTGCCATCATAGATCCGGCTCCACTGGGAATCGCACTTTCCATGAGAATTCCACGCAATCTCACAGCTTGAAGTGCATCCTCAAAACGCAAAACGCCGGCTGCGACAAGTGCAGAATATTCACCAAGACTGTGACCGGCAACGGCCGAAAAACTCAACCCTTTTGATTTCAAAACTTCAAACACCATTTCAGAAGCCGTCAACAACGCGGGTTGAGCGTTGTACGTTTTTGTGAGCTCTAAATCGTTTTTTCCAAAAACCACTGACTTCAAATCAAAATTCAAAATCTCACACGCTCTATCCATGACATCACGTGAAATTCGAAATTCCTCATAAAAATCCTTCATCATGTTCAACTTTTGAGAACCCTGTCCGGGAAAAACCAGAGCGTTTTTCATCTTTTCACCTCCACGTTCTTGATCGTGATATTCTCTATAGTTTCAACGGTTTCTTTCCACAGCCTCTTCATGAGTTCACCCACGGGTAAAACGTCTTTAACCATCGCCGCAGATTGTCCAGCCATGAACGAACCGCGCTTCAAATTTCCCTCTACCGCAGCTGCTCTCAGACTTCCAGTAGCGACCCGATCAACATCCTCTTGAGTACCACATCTTTCGTCTATTTTGATCAGTTCATGAGCCAACGGATTCCGTAGCACCCTCACCGGATGGCCTGTAACACGACCTGTCACAATCGCATCACGCGTCGAGGCTTTTAACAGTTTCTCTTTGTAATTTGGATGGACTTCACATTCATCAGTTGCTATAAATCTCGTTCCAATCTGAACACCTTCTGCTCCCAAAGCAAAGGCAGCTGCTATCTGTTTCCCCGTCGCTATTCCTCCAGCGGCAACCACTGGAATTGAAACGCTCTCCACAACGGCTGGAACGAGTGCCATGGTGGTAACATTTCCAACATGGCCTCCCGCTTCATTCCCTTCGGCCACTATAAGATCTACCCCGTAGGATTCCATCCTCTTTGCAAAAGATTCAGATGCCACAACTGATACAACTTTTATGTTTTCACTTTTGAGCAAGTTCACGTACTTGGCAGGATTACCGGCTCCAAAAACCACCACATTCACGTGTTCGTCCACAATAACTTTTACAACCTCTTCCACGTTTTTCGAAAGCAACATCACGTTTACCCCAAACGGTTTGGAGGTCAACTTTTTTGCCTTGCGTATTTCTGCTCTGAGCCATTCTGCCTCTCTTCCACCAGAGGCGATCACGCCCAAGCCTCCATTTTCAGAGACCGCTGCCGCGAGTTTCGCGGTTGAAACCCACGCCATTCCACCTTGAATTATTGGATATTCCACACCTAATCTTTCACACACCCGTGATAACACGTAAACTACCTCCTCACAACTTGAAAATGTTGGACGCTATGCCAAGACCCGCGCCGTAAGCCACCGTAAGAACTACCGAAGATTCACCTATTTTCTTTGACTCTATGGCATCCTTTAAAGCCAAGGCAACTGACGCTGCAGCGGTGTTTGCGTGATCCGCTATCGAAACTTGAAATTTTTCAAGCGGTATCCCCATATCTTTTGACACCCTTGAAATTATTCTCGCGTTTGATTGATGAGGTACAATGAGATCGACGTCTTCAATCTTCAAACTCGATCGCCTGAGTACCTCGTTCACGGCTTCCTCAATTGCACTGACCGCAAATCTAAATACCGTTTTCCCGTCCATTTCGAGATAACTATCGCGGTGCTGAACAAGAGATTCCCAACCTTCACCTTGAATTCTCGAGTACGAAGCAATAAGACCAGGCTTTTCGCTTGATTTCATAACAACGGCACCTGCTCCGTCTCCGAAAAGGCCGGCAATCGAGAGATCTTTCCAATTCACTATACGGGATAATTTTTCCGTTCCAACGATTGCTATGGTCGAAAAATCCCCTGACTTTATCATAGAATCTGCTATTTCCATTGCCTGGAGAAAGCCAGAACATCCAGCTTGCACATCCACACCTCCGAGAGGGTGAGCGATAGAACTCTGTATCCTTCCAGCCATACCCGGTATCAAGGTATCGGTTGAATTAGAAACCACGAATATGTATTCGATTTCCTCGTTGGAAATGTTCGATCTCATCATTGCATCTCTCAAAGCTTTTATCCCCATTTCGGTGGCACTTTCTTCGGATATATGCCGCTTTAGTATGCCGGTCCTTTCGTATATCCAATCAGAGTCAAAGCCGGCATTTCTTTCCAATTCCGCATTCTCCAAAGTTTTGGGGGGCAAATATCCTCCGACAGCCACGATTCTTGAAAACCTCATATTCCTTCCTTCGCCCCAAGAAGTAAATTTGCCTTTGCACAGATTTTATCGTTTACCTTAGCCACAGCGGTGACTTTGATCATCCCCAAACGCCTTTCAACGAGTTCTACTTCATAAACAATTCTATCACCGGGCTTCACTGGACTCTTAAATCTCACCTTATCAGCCCCGATAAACAAAGGAGTCTTCCCAGGTTCAAGTGCCATCAACCCAGCGGCTTGTGCCATTCCTTCCAATATTAAAACACCGGGCATGATCGGATTCCCCGGAAAATGTCCTTGAAATTGAGGCTCGTTGTAACTGACATTCTTAAAGGCCGTTATCGTATTTTTGCCTTTGCTCAATATTCCATCTACCATCAAAAATGGATACCTGTGAGGTAATGTGTTCATCACATCGTTCATGTTACACCTCCGGGATTACACTGATCGTTACGGTATCGTGTCCATACTGAGAAGCTGCCACTGGGTTCATCCATCCAAGTGAGACGCGGTGACCAAAATCAGAGATCAGTTTGGTCGTCAAGATGTTTGCCAATCTGCTTTTTCCGCTGTGTCTGACCGCAAGGGTGAAGTGTTTTTGAGACCTTAGCTCTTTCACCACCTCTGAAACCGCGCCCTTAACACTCCAACTGCTCTTTACCTGAACTCCTCCATAACTGAACCTTACAAGATTTACCGATTTCGTTATCACAGATTTGAATTGCCCTTCTCGTATCACTCCATTTTTCTTCAAAACAGACACGTCTGGGAGCAAGAGGTATGTTCTACTTTTTCGAGCGAACTCCTGGAGTTTTTCAAGTGATTTCCCACTTTTAAGGAAAAACGCAAGGGCAACATTATCCATCTTTGCCTCTTTCAATTCAATTCCTTCAACTATCGCTGAAACGAACGAGACTATGCGTTTCAAAAAAATCGTTGGCCACAGAGGCAACAGCACCTCGACGTTTTCAGATTTCTCAACGTATTTTATCAAGATGCTTCTCACTTCTTCGTAGTATGGAAGTTCCACGTAAGTACGTTTGTTGGAAAGAAAATAGGATTTTCTTTTTATGGAAGAAACTCTTATCTTTCTTCCCTTCCAATCAACGTACAAAGGGAGTTTTTCCACGCTGCTGACATCCACTGAATCGTCGGTGACGATCTTCAACTCTCAAACCTCCCCGCCACAATGGAAGCGTTATGTCCGCCAAATCCAAAAGAATTGGATATGAAATTTCTTATCTCGACTTTCAAAGGTTTGTTTGGAACGCAGTTCAAATCTATTTCAGGATCGTAATTATCAAGATTCACGGTCGGCGGCAACATAGATTTGTTCACACTGAGTACGGATGCTATAAATTCCACGGCTCCGGCCGCACCGAGAAGATGTCCTATTTCAGATTTGTTGGAATTGATGACAATATCTTTTGATCTATCACCAAAAACCTTCTTGATTGCCCGCACTTCTGCCAAATCCCCAACTGGAGTGGATGTTCCATGGGTATTAACGTAATCCAGTTTATCGATTGATAACCCGGACGATTTCAATGCCAATCTCATGGCATTTGCCGCGCCGTTACCTTCTGGATCAGGTTGAACCATGTGATACGCATCGGCGGTCATTCCGTATCCTTTGACCTCTGCGTATATTTTGGCTCCTCGTTTGAGTGCCGATTCGAGCGATTCAAAGACGAGAATCCCAGCCCCTTCGCCCATTACAAATCCATCTCTATCTTTGTCAAAGGGACGAGAAGCCCTGTCGGGTTCGTCGTTGCGGGTTGAAAGTGCTTTCATATTTCCAAAGGCGGCAACGGATATGGGAGAAATTGGAGCCTCAGATCCACCCGTTATCACCACGTCCACATCTTCGTTCTTTATCAAATTACAGGCTACTATCATGGCGTGGGCACTCGACGCACAAGCACTTACGGTTCCAAAATTTGGCCCTTTTGCACCGTACAACGTGGCTATAGTTCCGGAAAGGGTATCAGCTATCATCATTGGAACGAGAAATGGACTCACCCTCGATGGTCCTTTTGAATTCAAAACCTTTATTTCTTTTTCGAGAGAGGATATTCCTCCAACACCTGAAGCCACGATCACCCCCGCTTTTGCCACAGCCTCTTCCGAGAGTCCAGAGTCTTCGATCGCTTCTTTGGCAGCTGCAACACCAAATTGGGTGTATCGATCGTAACGTCTTGCATCTTTAGAACTCATGTATTTAGACGGTTCAAAATCTTTTATTTCAGCCGCTATTTGTGTTCTGTATCCATCAGGATCGAAGAACGTTATGCGTGAAGCAAAACTCTTTGCTGAGATCAATCCATTCCAAAAATTATTTTTCCCAATCCCACTCGGGGCAACCACACCCATGCCAGTTACCACAACTCTTTTTTCGTTTTTCAAAATTTCCACCCTTTCTTTCAAACAAATTTTCCAATTCTTATTAGCAAAATTCGTGCCAAAGATAGAATTCCCAATTCTTCAAGGTTTTTAAAGATCAAAATATCGATCACCCTTCAATTTCTGAACGGTATTCGTTTATATCTCCACATGATACGAACTTTTAAATTTCTCTCTCGAAACATGGTTCCTTATTTATAGCCATTTTTGAGCGGAAATTCAACAACCGTTTGCTACTCTTTCACGTCACGTGTAGATCAAAACTACCATCCAAGATTCGGATGGTAGCCAACGTTCAATATACAATTTTTACATGGTTACTTCGCATTCAAATGCGAAAAAGTTCCTTCTCGGATAATTCATCCACTCCAAGGTTCTCGTAAAGAACATCGATCTTCGCGTTTTTGGGTACAAACAGTTCCAATTTTATCTTCTCAGCGAATTGTGGGGACTTTGTGTAAAAATATCCGCTTTTTTTGAATTTGTAAGTCACTTTTGACAGATCTTTGTAATCCACTTCAACTGCAATCCTTCTCCCCACTAAAAATTTGGTCTTTTTGGCTTTCGTCAGTGCGAGACTTGTGATTTTGGAATACGCATCTATGAGTCCTCTTATTCCCAATTTCACGCCACCAAAATACCTTGTAACAACCACGGCAATCCTATCCAATTTAAACGATTCAACGCTTCCCAGTATTTGCATGCCGGCTGTTCCAGACGGTTCTCCAGCGTCGGAAGAAGCTTTGAGAGAACCAATTTTATACGCCCAGCAATTGTGGGTGGCATCTCTAAATTCCTTGAATATCTTTGCAAAAAATTCTTTGGCTTCTGTTTCCGAGTGTACTTTGTGCACATTAACTATAAATTCGGAACGCTTGATTCTCATGCGTTCGCGCACATCTTCGGCAACGGAAACGAACGTTTCAAAATTCATCTGGTTCTCTTAAAATTTGATTCTAACTGATCTATTTCTCTCTTTAATATACCCGCCAGTTCGTAATTTTCGCTTCGAATCGCCCTTTCCATTTCACGTCTCAAGCGCGTTAATTTATAGCGTATTCGTTCTTCATCTCCAAGCTCTTTACCGAATGTCTTTTTAAGGTTATCGCTTAACAAACTGAAAAAGTCAATTTCTGAGAATTCAGTTCTCATTTGAAGCTTTGGCTTTGAATTGAACAGAACCCATTCATTGATCTGGGGATGCGGATTTCTTTTTCCGGGAGTTTTAAGCACATTTCTCAAGCAATCATCACAATACGCCACATGTTTTGTTAAACCCATTGAATGCATATCAACTACCACACTTGCCCTTCGTCCACACACAGAACATCTTTCATCCATGTCAAATCACCTTCATAGAAATTGAATTGTATTTGTTCATCGCCGTCTTTATTCCTTCTTTGGCTATGGTGATCGTTGCTTCAACACACAGGTTGATAATTTTGTCCATGATCTTCAGCTCATCGTTTGTGAATCTTCCCAGCACAAATTCCACCGCATCGGTGAGCTTTGGACCGATCCCAATCCTAATCCTCGGAATTTCCTCTGTTCCAAGAGATTCTATAATTGATTTTACACCTTTATGCCCTCCGGAGGAACCACCTGGCCTTATTCTTATTCTTCCCAAAGGCAAATCAATGTCATCGTGAACTATCAAAGGCGGCACATCCACTTGAAGTTCACGAAAAATCTGACCGCTCAGATTCATAAACGTGAGCGGTCTGATGAGCTGAAAGATCAAACCTTCAGCTTGAACAACGTAGGAAATATACTTCTCCCTTTTTGCGATTTGAGTTAAACGATATTTTCTGAGAAATTCATCTATAAAGAGAAAGCCAACGTTGTGTCGAGTAAGCACGTACCGTGAGCCGGGATTGCCCAGACCCACAACGACAAATTCGTCCACTATTTTTCCTCTTCAGATTCTTCCTCTGATTTCTCTTTTATAGCTTCTGGTTCTACTTCTTCCTCTTCTTCTCCTTCGGTTGGTGTTACGATTTCTTCGGCTCTTGGCGCTTTAACGGCCACCACTGTTTCGTCCATATCCTCCAAAACCTTTATGTTTTCCGGAATGTCAATGTCTTTCACTCTAATACTCTCTCCGATTTCAAGGTTGGAGACATCCACGATGATCTCTTCAACAAGATCTCTGGGAAGAACTTCGATTTCTAACTCTCTTATAATTTCATCGAGTATTCCTCCGGCTTTAACACCAGCAGCTTCTCCAACAAATCTGAGTGGAATTCTGAAATGCATGACTTTTCCCGGTTCTGGCTCATAAAAATCCACGTGAATGATCTTGTCAGTTAATTTGTGAATCTGTATGCTTTTTATAAAAACATCTTTTTCAACTTTGTCACTTTCTTCTTTTTTTATGACAAGATGAATCGGTGTAGTCTCCCTCGCTTTGTGCAGTATCGAGACGATTTCACTTTCTGGGATTTGAACCTTCACATTTTCATGGCCTGGTCCA
Source organism: Mesoaciditogaceae bacterium (assembly GCA_015486145.1). Taxonomy (GTDB): domain Bacteria; phylum Thermotogota; class Thermotogae; order Mesoaciditogales; family Mesoaciditogaceae; genus WFSH01. The sequence continues at coordinate 7,293 of WFSH01000165.1, read as the reverse complement.
TACACTATTCCAGGTACGAGTTTTCTTTTTAACAACCTTTTGGCTTTATCTTCTTCTCTAATCGTGGTTTCTAAATTTAAAGCCATTAAAATTCCTCCTTTTTTATCTAAACAATATACTCACGGAAAGATTTTTTCGAATTCTCATTATTGCTTCTCCCAAAAGGGGAGCAATGGACACCACTTTTACTTTGTCAGGCAACCTCTCGTGTGCAATGGTATCGGTTACGTACACTTTATCGATCGGCGATTCGTCGATGATCTTCAATGATTCGTTTGAAAAAACTCCATGCGTTGCACATGCTATAACTCTCTTCGCACCGTGATCTTTCAAAATTTGCACGCCGGCTATTAAAGTGCGAGCGGTGTCAATTATATCATCAAACATGACTGCCGTCATACCGTTGACTTCTCCTATCACGTTAAGCACCTCAGCCACATTGTCTTTGGGACGTCTTTTATCGAGAATGGCCATCGGTATTCTGAGTTTTTCAGCGATTTTTCTCGCGCGTTTCACAGCGCCCACGTCAGGTGAAACCACAACGGTCTTTTCGGTGTCAAGTGCTTCGTACTTTCTGAGCGCTTCAACAAAAACTGGAAAAGACTGCAAATTGTCCACCGGTATGTCAAAAAAACCTTGTATTTGTTCTGCGTGGAGATCAACGGTGAGGATTCTGGTAGCACCAGCCACGGTGAGAAGATTGGCAACCAATTTTGCCGTGATCGGATCTCGACCTTTCGCCTTTCTATCTTGGCGAGCGTAACCGTAATAGGGCATTACGACCGTGATGCTGTTAGCGGAAGCCCTTTTTAGTGCATCTACGATGATCAAGAGTTCCATGAGATTTTCGTTAACGGGTGTGGATGTGGATTGAACGAGGAAAACATCGTGTCCACGAACCGTTTCCGCTATTCTGAGATTTATCTCTCCATCGGAAAATCTTGAAATTTCTATGGATGCGGGTGATACGTTCACATAAGCACATATTCTTTCGAGAAGTTGGCGATTCGATGACCCACCAAGGATCTTCAATTCATTTCTCATCGTTTGCCTCCATCTTTTTTAAAACCCAGCCTTCTTTATTTATCTGTCTCGCTCTTCCCAGTGCCAGCGCGTAAGCCGGTACATTGCTCGTGATAACGGAACCGGCTCCTATCAACGCGTTGTTTCCCACTTCAACTGGAGCAACCAAGGCACTGTTTGATCCTATAAATACGTTCTTTCCAATGGTCGTCTTGTTCTTTCTCTTTCCATCGTAATTGCACGTTATCGTACCTGCTCCCACGTTTGTTCCCATACCAACGGTGGCATCTCCAAGATATGTGAGATGCTGCGCTTTCACACTTTCAAAGAGATGTGAATTCTTTACCTCAACGTAATTACCGACTTTAACACCATCTTCCAAAATCGCGCCAGGTCGCAGGCGTGAAAATGGGCCTACTGAACAGTTCTTCCCGATTTTTGCACCGTTACACTCTGATCTGTAAATCACGCTTTTTTCATCAACAGACGTATCGATCAGTGTTGTTTCGGGACCTATTACCACGTTAGACGCTATGAAACTATTCCCGTAAATAAAGGTGAAAGGCTTTAAAATCACACCGGGTTCGATGTGTGTGTCTGGGCCAACAAACGTGCTCATCGGATCCTCGATGGTAACTCCTGAATTCATCAACGAAACGAGTATTTCCTCGCGGGCAATTTTAAAAAGTGTGGACAGCTCTTCTTGGGTATTTGCACCCAATATTTCAGATTCGTTCTCCGTTTTAATGGCATCAACTCGTTTGTTCTCCTTCAAAAGTATGTCCACAGCATCGGTTAAATAATATTCCCCCTTTTGGTTGTTGGGGGTAATTCTGTTCAGTGCGAACTTCAAAGCTTCCGCGTTAAAAGCGTACATTCCGCTGTTCACTTCGCGTATTCTCAATTCATCAACGGTGGCATCTGAATCTTCAACTATTTTTAAAATCTTTCCATCTTTTCTCACAATTCTTCCGTATCCGTCAGGCTTTCCCAAAACAGCGGTGAGTACCGTCATATCCGCTTTGTTTTCCAAAAGTCTTCTCACGGTGGAAGGTTTCACCAACGGCGCATCGCCGTAAAGTACAGCCACTCGTCCCTCCAAGAATTCCATTGCAGATTTCACGGCATCCGCGGTACCAAGTTGGTCGGCTTGAAAGTAAACTTTCACATCGCTTTCAAGAATATCCCTTACGGACTTTCCCCCGTGTCCAACAACCACGCCAATCTCATCGGCTCCGGCTTTTTTTGCAGCATCGATCACCCATCTGACAATTGGTTTCCCGAGTATTTCATGAAGCACCTTTGGCCTTGGAGAATGCATTCTTTTTCCAAGTCCCCCAGCGAGTATCAAAGCTTTTTTCATTTTTCATCACCTTAGGAATTATACACGAATTCGTGTTATGAACAAATATTCAAAAAATTAACAGAAGAATGTGAATCATCACATTTTATTGTCCCTTGCCGCTGAAAGAGCCATCTTTACGATCTCTTCCAAACCCTTAGCACCATTTTTCATCGCATTTTTAACCGCTTCAAAGGCCTCTTTACGAGAAAATCCCAAAGCGATCATTGTTTCCAAAGCCTCTCCCATACGATCTATCTTGCCGCCGGTAAATTGCAGTTTACCGGAAAGTTCCAAAACAATTCGTTCTGCCGTCTTTGTTCCCACACCTGGAAGTGTACGAAGGAAAGTTGTATCTTTCGACTCTACGGCATTCACAAACGTATCAAGATCGGTTACATCCAAAATTTTCAAAGCGTTTTTTGGGCCGATACCGCTGATCTTCACCAAAGCGTCATAAAGTGTACGTTCTTCCTCATCCACAAAACCTATTAACTCAACTGGATTTCCTTCTCGCACCGTTTCACGAATATAAAGAAAAACCTCCTCGCCAATTCGAAAGCGTGCATCATGTTTCGAGCAAATCAAAATTTCGTAATACACGCCCTGAACTTCCAAAACAACGGAATTCTCCGTCTTGGAATATACAACTCCTTTGAGTCCCCAAATCACCTTTTACTCCTTGTCAGCCTCAACGTTACCGGTGAGAAAAGTGCGAGCCACTCCCACGGTGTAAAAGGAACCACTCACCACCATGACGGAGTTCTCTCTCTTGCACATATCGAGACAAGAGTTCACCGCTTCCTCTATGTTTTTCATAAAACCAACGTTGTTGTGTTTCTGCGTGGCCCAAGAATATATTCCAAAAGTGTTGGTTGCCCGTTGGCTGTGCGGTGTTGTTATGTAAAACTTATCAACACCTTCGGCAATAGCATCTATCATTCCCTCGTAATCTTTATCGTTTAGAATTCCGATCACCGCGTTGATCTTTTTGTTTGGAAAATAAACGCTTAAATTCTTGCTCAACATTTTCATGGCTGGTGTATTGTGAGCAACGTCCAGTATTATCAACACGTCCGAAGGAAGCCACTCAAATCTTCCCTCCCATGCTATCGTGAAGATCGTGTCGTACAACTTTTTTTCATCAACTTTAAACATTCCGAGCTTCTCAAGTTCTTCAAGTGTTGCAAGTGAAATCGACAAATTTTTCATCGCGTGGATTCCATTCATGCGCGTTTCAAGGGAGAATTTCCATCGATTTCCGATAAAATCAAAAGAATTTTTACCCAGCTCCATTTTGTTTATTTTGTACCTAAAATCTTTACCTGAAAGTTTCACTTTGCTGTTCAACTCTTTTGCCCTTGAACTGATCACCCTCAATGGGTCAGCCTCCATCTCACCAACAACAACAGGCACGTTCGATTTTATTATTCCGGCTTTTTCAAAAGCTATTTGAGAAAGTGTAGAGCCGAGAGTTTCCATGTGATCGTAATCCACGGAAGTTATAACGGTGCATAATGGTTTTTCAACAACATTTGTGGCATCAAAACGTCCACCTAATCCCACCTCGGAAACCACCACATCAACATTCTCAAACTTGAAATACAAAAAAGCCATCGCTGTCACTATTTCAAAGAATGTCGGTGCCATATCTGGAGATTTTGACATCGCTGTAGCTTCCTTTGAAACCAGTTCAAAAACCTTTACAGCGTCTTCTTTAGGTATGTAAACATCGTTTACGCGTATGCGCTCCCTAAAAGTTTCAAGATGGGGAGAAAAATAGGTACCGACTTTGAGTTCATGTGCGCTGAGAATCTTCCCAACAGTCCTGACCACGGTACCTTTTCCGTTAGTTCCGGTAACGTGAATGTATTCAAAATCGTCTTGGGGATTTCCAAGCCTTTTAAGCAACTCTTTTATTCTATCGAGTCCAAGTTTTATCTTGGTTTCGGGATGTATTGAGTAAAGCGTTTTCAACATTTCATCGTACGTCATATGGTATCCACCCTTAAAGATTTTATGGTTTTAGAGAGCCTTTCCAACGTCTTTTCCAATTTTTCCTTCTCTTCTTTTACTTTGTTCACTATTTCTGGTGGAGCCTTCCTCAAAAACTCTTTGTTGGAAAGTTTTGAATCTGCCTTTTTCATTTCATTTCTTATTTTGGATGCTTTTGAATTAAGGCGCTCGAGTTCTAATTTGAGATCAAAATCATCACCCATAATGACAAATACCTCGGTGTCAGAACTAACCGCTGCCGACATGGAACGTTTTGGCTTGGAAGAGACCCTTTTTATATTCGATGCACTCGCGAGTTTCTTCACGTATTCACCCACAATGGGATCCCTCAACAGTTTACTTTCTCCCACAAACGCAACTTCCACTTTTGTGAGTGGCGCAATCTCGAGATCGGCTTTGACCCTTCTTATACCCTTTATCGATTCTATTACGAAATCAAATCCTTCGTTACCATAACTGTAGCTTTTGTACTTTTGGGGCCATTCAGATTGTGCAACAAGTCCCTCGAAAAACTCAGACCATATTTCCTCCGTTATAAAGGGCATGAAAGGGTGAAGTAGTTTCAAGCTGTTTTGCAACACTGTTAAAAGCACTCGCTGAGTGTTTTCTCGCAGTTCACCAACATTCAGTTGGATCTTTGATATCTCTATGTACCAGTCACAAAAATCGCCCCAGAAAAAATCGTATGCGTAATGTGATGCCTGATTGAAATCGTAAGATTCTATGGCACCCGTGATTTTTTCTATCGTTTCATTCATTTTCGAGAGTATCCATCTATCCGCCACCGTTAATCCCTCAGGAGCCAAAAAATTTGTTCCCTCCGTGTTCATCTTAACGAATCGGCTCGCATTCCATATTTTGTTTGAAAAATGCATGAAAGACTCAAAAGCTCGTTCGTCCAACTTTATGTCACGTCCTTGAGCCGCCAACATGGACAACGTCATACGCATGGCATCTGCCCCGTATTTTTCAACGATATCAAGAGGGTCTATCCCGTTACCGAGAGATTTTGACATCTTTCGTCCGTATTTATCGTAAACCAATTGATGAATGTAAACATCGTGAAATGGGATCTCATTCATAAATTCCAACCCCATAACGATCATTCTTGCCACCCAGAAGAAAATTATGTCGAAACCCGTCACGAGTAGGTCTGTAGGATAATATTTTTTCAGATCTTCGGTATCTTCAGGCCATCCTAAAGTTGAGAAAGGCCAAAGCGCTGACGAAAACCACGTATCGAGCACATCAGGATCCTGGATGATATTCGTGGAACCACATTTCTCGCAATGCTTGGGATCTTCTTCCGAAACGGTTAAATGTCCACAATCTTTACAGTACCACACGGGTATTCTGTGTCCCCACCACAATTGGCGGGATATGCACCAGTCTCTGATGTTTTCCATCCAATTCAAATACACTTTCTTCCAACGATCTGGATGGAATTTCACACGTCCATTTTTTACAACTTCTATGGCGCGTTTAGACAAAGGTTTCATCTTCACGAACCATTGATCCGAAATTTTTGGTTCTACAACTGTGTGGCATCTATAACAGTGGCCAACCGAATGTGTGTAATCTTCCACCTTGAGGAGATAACCATTTTTCTCAAGGTCTGACACTATGGCCTTTCGAGCCTCTTCTCTCCTCAACCCTTTATAAGGTGAATCAAAGTTCACGCGTGCCTCGTCGTCAAAAATATCCACCATCTCAAGAGAATGCTTTCTCCCAATTTCAAAATCGTTGGGGTCGTGGGCAGGCGTTATTTTTAAGGCCCCCGTTCCAAAAGCCATATCAACATATTCATCTGCAATGATCGGAATGCGCCTTCCAACAAGAGGTAAGATCACGTGCTTCCCAACAACATTTTTGTAGCGTTCATCTTTGGGATTGACCGCTACCGCCGTGTCTCCCAACATCGTCTCAGGTCGGGTCGTTGCAATTACAATTTCTCCCCCTTCTTCTATGGGGTATTTAACATAATACAAACTTCCCTTATCGTCTTCGTACTCCGTTTCTTCGTTTGAAAGCACTGTCCCACATTTGGGACACCAATTCACCATGTATTTTCCCCGGTAAATGAGGCCTTTTTTGTACAACGAAACAAAAACTTTTCTAACAGCCTTGCTCAATCCATCATCAAACGTAAAACGTTCCCGGGTCCAATCACATGATGCCCCTATACTTTCGATCTGTTCGCGTATTCTCTCACGGTAGTCGTTGGCCCATTTCCAAGCGATCTTGACGAATTCTTCTCTTCCAACGTCTTCCTTGCTTTTCCCACTTTTCGCAAGTTCTTTTACCACAACGTTTTGAGTGGCAATTCCAGCATGGTCTTCTCCCGGTAGCCACAGTGTTTCTTTTCCTTTCATCCGATTGTACCTGGTCACGATATCTTGGATGACCATGTTCAGTGCATGGCCCATATGCAACTTACCGGTAATATTCGGAGGCGGGATAACCATGGAAAACCTTCCGTTTCCCTTTTTTGGTGAAAATACTCCTGATGCTTTCCAAATTTCATACCATTTTTTCTCAACATCTCTGGGAGAATAAGATTTGTTCAAAACGTACTTTTTCTCCTTTCTACATTAAAGTATTCACGTTGAATTATATCATAAGCCGTAAAGTTCCAAAATTCGGGTGTGTATACACGTTTGTAACATTTTTCATCGTATTTCTTACGATCGATGATACAATAATTGAAAGATTCTTTCTGCGATCGTGGGGAGAATCAAAAAATGGTACATAACAAATTCACATTAGATTTAAGTGGGAAGGGAATGAGATGGTTTGAGAATTTTAAGAGTTCTTTATTTTACAGTTGTATCAACGGGAATAATTTTGGGATTTCTTTCGTTGATCTATCAGCCGCGCTCGATCTTCATTCCATTTAACTGGTATGGTTTAAT